>JANOGO010000151.1:0-8940 GCA_031406045.1 Pseudomonadota bacterium | reverse complement strand
GAACAGTCTTCCTCCCAGCGCCGGTATAACCCCGTCAGATTCAAAAACTCGATGAAGAAGGCCAATTGACCAAACGGGGTGGCTGCTCGATGGGTGTTCCAACGCACCTGGACTCGACCGCCCACGGTGTCTACCGCCAGTGCTTCAATGGCATCTCGCACCGCGACATTCGCCCGCCGTTTCGCTTCTCCCATCGGGTGAGTCTCCTATCGCTGGTTTACGCCTGACACGTCAATAGCTTACCGAAAATTACGCTGGGCAATCGCCGTTTTTACGTTCATGCAAACTGCGCAAAAAATATCAATAAAGCTCCAGTAAAGTACACGTACTGGAGAGCCGAATGAAAGTTACCACACGAGAGTCTTACAGTAAGCGCATAGAGCGCGTCGTCATGTATTTGACCGAGCATTTGGACGACGAGCTTGATCTGCATCGATTGGCCGACGAGGCCAACTTCTCGCCTTATCACTTTCATCGCGTGTACTTCTCGATGATTGGAGAAACGGCGATGAATACCTTGCGGCGGTTACGTTTGCATCGTGCTGCGGTGAAACTGTTGGCCTCGGAAACGCCGATTGCTCGCCTCGCGCGCGAGGCGCACTACGCCAGCGTGCAATCATTCAATCGCGCTTTCAAAGAGGCGCACGGCGTCGCGCCGGCTGCATATCGAGCACGCGGCCGCCCTGCTGCTCTCCAGCTCAATCCATCCCATCGAAACAAGGAGAGCACCATGCATGAAGTAACCATCCAGCAGATGCTGCCGCAACGCGTTGCCGCGCTGCGCCATCAAGGCGACTACAACGACATTGGCAACAGTTTCGAGCGACTGACCGCGTGGGCGGCGGGGCGCAACCTGATTGAGCCGAATTCCCGCTCGTTCGGCATTTACTACGATGATCCGAGCGCGGTGCCAATCAACGCGCTGCGTGCCGATGCCTGTTTAACTATTCCGGAAAATGCTACGGTGGATGGCGAGTATCGCATGACCCATACGCCCGGCGGATCTTGCGCCGTGTTGATTCACGTCGGCCCTTACGCAGAATTGGAACGCAGCTACCAATGGCTGTATGGAGTATGGTTGCCACAGTCCGGCTATGAGCCGGCCGATCAGCCTTGTTTTGAAGAATATCTGAATGATGCGCACACATTGCCGCCGTCGCAATGGCGCACCGCGATCTGCCTACCGCTGCAGCTTTCGTGAGCGAAATCCCATGAAAATGTTACGCACTGCTTTATTGAGTTTCGCCTTGTCATGCGCCGTCGTTGCGACCGCAGATAGGATAACCACGCCAACCGACACGAGGAAAATCATGGAACTGCAATCTGTCTACACCGTTATCGTCACCGACAACATGACTCAATGTCGCGATTTTTACACCCGGTGGTTGGGATTGGAGATCGTTTTTGAATCGACTTGGTTTACCTATTTAGCCTCGACCCACAACCCGTCTCTGGGAATCGCGTTCATGACGCCGGATCATCCATCGCAGCCACCGGGGCCGGAGACGTTTAACGGCAAAGGAATGTTTGTGACTTTGCAAGTCGCCGATGCGGCCATGCATTTCAACCGACTGAAACAAGGCGGTGTACGCATCGACTATCCGCTCACGGAAGAAGCGTGGGGTCAGCGGCGCTTTAGTCTATTCGATCCGAGCGGCACGTGGGTCGATGTCGTGGAGCAAATCGAACCGGCTCCCGGTTATTGGGACAAGTACATGAAGTAGGTCATTGGGACTTGTATGCACGAAATCTCATATGGTTTACGGTTTTCTAGCACGAGGTATCCCGGCAACGTCACTGTAGTAGCGGATAAAATGAATGTCAATATCGATCTAGCCGCTGATTGGTCAAAACGAAAGTAGAAAATACGGTTATGAGCCCACCAACACCGGCTACCAAAGCCACGCGCCGCGAGTGGATCGGCCTGGCGACCATCGCGCTGCCATGCCTGGTCTACGCAATGGACTTGACTGTGCTCAACCTTGCATTGCCGGCCATCAGCGCGGAGCTGAATCCCTCGAGTTCTCAACTGCTGTGGATCATCGACATCTATGGGTTTTTCGTGGCGGGCTTCCTGATCACGATGGGCACGCTTGGAGATCGAATCGGCCGTCGCAAGCTATTGCTCATCGGCGCGGCGGCGTTCGCCACTGCGTCGAGCATCGCCGCATTTTCACGCAGCGCGGAAATGCTGATTGCGATGCGCGCGCTGCTCGGCATCGCCGGTGCGACGTTGGCGCCGTCGACAATGTCGCTGATTCGCAATATGTTCCACGACGAGCATGAGCGGCAGTTCGCTATCGGCGTATGGATCGCCAGTTTTTCCATGGGCGGCGTGATCGGTCCATTAGTGGGCGGCATTCTGCTGCAGTTCTTCCCGTGGGGCTCGGTGTTTCTGGTTGCGGTGCCGGTCATGGTATTGGTCCTCGTGCTCGGGCCGATGCTGTTGCCCGAATACCGCGATCCGAACGCCGGGCGAATTGATCTCGTCAGTGTCGCGCTGTCGCTGCTGGCGGCGCTGACAACGATTTATGGCCTCAAGCAAATCGCGGAACATGGACTCTCGTTGTGGGCAGTGGCCATTGTCGTCATCGGACTGACCATCGGCGTTTTATTTGTGCGCCGTCAGAGTAGGCTCGCCTATCCGTTGCTCGATCTCACGCTGTTCCGGCAATCCAAGTTTAGCGCCGCAATCGCCGCGTATGGTTTGTCGTGTCTAGCGATGTTCGGCGTCTACATCTTCATCACGCAATATCTGCAACTGGTGCTGGGGTTATCGCCATTGCAAGCGGGGCTTGCGACGGTACCGTGGGCACTTGCTTTCGTCGCGGGTTCGCTGCTATCGCCTCGGCTGGCGCGGCACCTGCCGCGTGTAGTGGTGCTGGTTTGGGGGTTGGTGGTAGCGGCGATTGGTTTCGCGATGATCGCAGCCGTCGATAATCGTTATGGTCTGGCGATGCTGATCGCGGGCACGGTGGTGATGAGTCTGGGCATGGCGCCGGTTTTCACCATCGGCAACGAGATGATCATCACTGCCGCGCCACCGGAACGCGCTGGAGCAGCGTCGGCGATTTCGGAAACGGCCTCTGAGTTCAGCGGCGCGCTCGGCATTGCGCTATTCGGTAGTATCGGCACGGCGCTCTATCGGGCGGGGTTGTCCGGCGCGATGCCGAGCGGCGTGCCAGTCGATGCAGCGAGCACGGCCTTAGCCACGCTGGGTGGCGCCGTCGCAGTAGCGCAAACCCTGACTAACGATTTGGGCGATCCGCTGCTGGACGTTGCGAAGGCCGCCTTCGTCAACGCACTTCAGTTTACCGCGATATTGGGCGCGGCAGTGGTGTTGGCCGCAAGTCTGTTATCGAGGCGAATCCTGGCAGAATCGAAAATCGGCGATAGCGCTGTGCCTAAGGGATAAGTCGCAGCGGCCGGAGAGCCGCGCCAATATTGGCTCATGGCAAGGTTGTTTTGATCCGCTCGCGGCGCGTGAATGAACGCCGCAACGAAAAGCCGCAAAATCAGGCGCTTTTGTTAAGATGCGAGTTGATCATCGATAGTCTTAGGGGAGTATTCTGGCGACCTACCAGGAAATGTCGGACTTTCTTGCATCCTCCGAACGCCGCGCCTATAAGCAGGCGCTATTTGCCGTTCGCGATGAAGAAGTTGCGCTGGATATTGTCCAGGATTCGATGCTCAAGCTCGCGGAAAAATACAGCGGCAAGCCAATCACTGAGTTGCCAATGTTGTTTACGCGCATCGTGCAGAACTCCACGCGCGATTATTTTCGCCGGCAAAAGGTACGTTCGACGTGGACTACGCTATTCTCCAGTCTGACGGGCAAAGACGCGGATGAAGAAGATCGTGACCCGCTGGAAACACTTGAGGTAGAATCGCGTAATGGCGTAGGCGACACACCGCCCGCGCAATTGGAACAAAAACAAACACTTGGAGCGATTGAAGCCGCCGTGAAGAAACTCCCCACACGTCAACGAGAAGCCTTCCTGCTGCGTTATTGGGAAGAGTTTGACGTGGCTGAGACAGCGGCGGCGATGGGATGTTCCGAAGGCAGTGTCAAAACCCATTGTTCCCGTGCCGTGCAAGCCTTAGCCGCCACGCTAAAAGCTAAAGGTATCACCCTATGAACGAGCTGGAATTCGCCAAAAAAGTTGCGCAGCAACTTAACCGTAGTGCCCAACAAATTGATTCTGTTCCGCTAGCGCGGTTGAAAGCAGCGCGCGAGCGCGCGCTTGAAGCTTATCGCAGCGAGCCGGTGCTAGCCCACGCCGACGGCTCCACCGGCGGGCGCTGGAGCGATTGGCTCAGCCATAACCCGCGCTTGGCCTGGGGCGGTTTCGCCGCCTTGCTCGCGCTGGCGCTGGGCTTAAATTTTTGGCAAGAAACCGAGCACGAAAAATCGCCGATCGACGCGCAGATTCTGGCGAGCGATTTGCCCCTGCATAGCTTTACTAACATTGATGTCGATGCATGGCTAAAAGACAACGCCAAGCAATAGCCGTCGGCCTATTAGCGCTGTCCGGCGTGGCCTTCGCGCAGGATTGGGCCAGCATCGGGGGCGCGGAAAAATCCGTGCTCGCGCCGCTCGCCGGTCAATGGAATAGTCTGCCGCAAGACGAGCGCACTCATCTGCTCGAAGCCGCAAAGCATTACCCGAAAATGTCGCCGGCCGAGCAAGATAAATTTCGTGCGCGTTTGCCCGAGTGGGGCAAGCTCGATCCCGCTTCACGCAAAGCTGCGCGTGAAAACTACGACAAGATTAAAAATCTACCGCCCGATCAACAGCAAAAAATTCTCGAAAAACTGCGCTCGCAAGAAAAATAGCGCTTTGTATTTTCCAGCCGAACACGCAACGGCTTTTTACCAACAAGTCTTAAAATTTGTCATTCAGAGCGCCGCGAAGAACCTGTTTTTGTTTCGCAAATAAAGCAGATTCTTCGCTGCGCTCGGAATGACAACAGCTAAGGCAGTCGCAGTTTTCGCAGTCACGCAATGTCTCCATTTTCCCATTCGACACCCAGCTTAGTCCGGCGAATTCTCTGCATGATTTACGACGCACTGCTGCTAGTTGCGATGTTATTTATTGCTGGCTTCGCGTTCATTTACGCCACCAATTTTCCGCAGCACCCTAACTTGCTGCCCGTTTTCCGGATTTATTTACTCGGCGTGATTGCCGCGTATTTTTGCTGGTTTTGGTGCAAGTCGGGCCAGACGCTGGCGATGAAAACTTGGCGAATCAAATTGCAAAATCCCGATGGCCAGTTACTTTCCATCGTTCAAGCGCCGCAAAGATTTGCGGTTGCGTTGCTGGGAATCGCCCTTGGGGGGCTATCGATTTGGTGGGCGCTATTCGATCGCGATCATCAATTTCTACACGATCGTTTGCTCGGCACTCGATTGATCGAAATTGCTAAGGAATAACTAGTGCGCCACGAGGCGGATGGCTATTGCCTCGTGGCATGGCATGCTTGTAGAGCCGCATCGATACTGGGTTTACAGCCTACCGGCGCTCGACGTATTTCATCATCGATACGGCGATCAACAAAAATAGGAGTGTCGGTAATGCTGCGCTCATCAGCGGATCCCAATCGTTGAGCACGCCGAGATTCGAGAACAAGCGGTTCAGCAAATAAAAGCCGATGCCGAGCATGATGCCGGTGAAAATTTTTCCGCTCAAGCCGCCGCTACGGCGCTGATAAATGGCGAACGGTAATGCCAATGTCATCATCACCAGCAATGCGAACGGATGAATGATTTTAGTCCATTTGGCGATTTCGTAGCGCGTGGTTTTTTGTTTGTTCTCGCGCAAATGTTCGATGTAAGTGAATAAATTCCACACCGACATATTTTCCGGCACGACTAACAACACCGATAAAATTTCCGGCGTGACGACGGATTTCCAAGTGGCGTCGGCCAGTTTTTTTAGCGATACGGTGTTGCCGTTAAACAGCGTTTGATCGACTTCGCTGATACGCCAGTTGTTGGTGCCGCGATACTCGCCGCGCTTGGCGATGCTGATGCTTTTCAGACGATGCGCATCGTCGAATTCGTAAATTTTCAAATTGCGCAGCGTCGTGTCCGGCAACATTTCTTCGACGTTGACGAAGGTTCTCGCGTCTTTTACCCACAACCCTGAACGAAATTCCTGCGCGATCAGCGCGTTCATCGATTGCAACCGAAATTTTTGCGCCATGCGATCGGAGTAGGGCGCGATGACGTCGCCCACCACAAAATTGATCGTGGCGAAAATAGCGCCGAGCAAGATCAGTAGCTTCATAATCATTGCGAGCGAATAGCCCGACGCGCGCATGACCGTCAGTTCGGAGTGGGTCGAGAGTTGCGTCAGCGCGTAGATCGTGCCGATCAGCGCCGAGATCGGAAACAGTTGATAGATGTGGCCGGGCAGCGATAGCGCGACAAACGTAAACATTTGCGGCAGACGATAACTGCCTTTGCCGAGTTGCGGTAACTCGAAAATGAGATCGAAAAACGCGTAAAGCATCAGCAGCGCCAGCAGCACCAGTGCCGTGCCGGCGATGACTTCTTTCGCTAAATAGCGTGCGAGGATGCCCAAAGCTACAAAGGTTGCTTTAATTGATCCAGGATCGCTGGATTTTCCAAGGTTGAAATGTCTTGCGTGATTTCTTCTCCTTTGGCGATCACGCGCAATAAGCGCCGCATGATTTTACCCGAGCGCGTTTTCGGCAAATTGTCACCGAAACGAATATCTTTTGGCTTGGCGATCGGGCCGATTTCTTTGCCGACCCAGTCACGCAATTCCTTCGCCATGCGCAGCGCATCATCGCCGGTCGGCCGCGGGCCTTTGGTGACGACGAACGCAACAATCGCTTCGCCGGTCAAATCGTCCGGCCGGCCGACGACCGCAGCTTCTGCGACCAATTTGGTATTCGCGACCAACGCCGATTCGATTTCCATCGTGCCCATGCGATGGCCGGAGACATTCAGCACATCGTCGATGCGGCCCATGATGGTGAAGTTACCGGTGTCTTTATCGCGCACCGAACCATCGCCGGCGAGATAAAGTTTGCCGCCGAGTTCATCCGGATAATAACTTTTCTTGAAGCGCTCGGGATCACCCCAAATGGTGCGAATCATCGACGGCCACGGACGCTTCACGACGAGAATGCCGCCTTGGCCATTCGGCACATCGTGTCCCGCTTCGTCGACAATCGCTGCCATGATACCCGGCAACGGCAAGGTGCATGAACCCGGCACTAAATTCGTCACACCGGGCAGCGGTGTGATCATGTGGCCACCGGTTTCCGTTTGCCAAAACGTATCGACAATCGGGCAGCGGCTACCGCCGACGTTTTCGTGATACCACATCCACGCTTCCGGATTGATCGGCTCGCCCACGGAACCGAGCAAGCGCAAACTCGACATGTCGTAGTTGCGCGGATGCGTCGCGGGCGTACCTTCCGAGGCTTTGATCAGCGAACGGATCGCTGTTGGCGCGGTGTAAAAAATAGTCGCCTTGTGCTTGTTGATGGTATCCCAGAAGCGACCGGAATTCGGATAAGTCGGCACACCTTCGAACACGATTTGCGTCGCGCCGACAGCGAGCGGGCCATAGGTAATGTAGGTGTGGCCGGTGACCCAGCCGATGTCGGCGGTACACCAAAAAATATCGGTCGGCTTGATGTCGAACGACCACTTCATCGTCAGCGCCGCCCATAGCAAATAGCCTGCCGACGAATGCTGCACGCCTTTGGGTTTGCCGGTGGAGCCGGAGGTGTAAAGAATGAACAGCGGATGTTCCGCGTCGACCCAATCCGGCTCGCAGGCATCGGCTTTGCCGGCCATCAAATCGTGCATCCACACGTCGTGGCCTACGTTCACGTTAATTTTGCCGCCGGTGCGTTGATACACGACGACCGATTTGAGCGAATCGCAATCACCGAGGGCGAGGCATTCATCGACAATCGATTTCAGCGGCAACGCCTTACCACCGCGCATCTGCTCGTCCGCCGTAATGAGCGCGACGGCACCCGTATCGATAATGCGTTCCTGCAAACTCTTTGCGGAAAAGCCGCCGAACACCACCGAGTGCGTCGCGCCGATACGCGCACAGGCTTGCATCGCGATGACGCCCTCGATCGACATCGGCATGTAAATAATGACGCGATCGGCCTTCTTAATGCCGAGGGATTTCAGCCCATTCGCGAATTGGCAAACCTTGTGATAAAGCGTCTGGTAGGTGACCTTGGTGACGGCGCCATCATCGGCCTCAAAAATAATCGCGACTTTATCGGCGTTGCCATTTTCCAAATTCACGTCGAGACAATTGTAAGAAACATTCAACTGCCCATCGTGAAACCAGCGATAGAACGGTGCGTTCGATTCATCCAGGGTTTGCGTAAACGGCTTATGCCAAATCAGATTTTCACGAGCGAGGCGCGCCCAAAAACCGGCATAGTCGCGATCGGCCTCGGCATTCATCGCCTGAAAATCGGCGCTGGAAATATTCGCTTGTTTGGCAAATGCGGCGGGCGGCGGAAAGGAGCGTGTTTCGTGCGAGACGGATTCGATATTGCTCATGGGGTTCTCTTGGCGGGATGCGGTTAAGTCGAATTATACCGTGGCGGCGTAGCAACTCGTTGCGCCGGATAAGTGCGCGGTAGGCGAGAAAAGGTCTGAGCGTCAATTCCAGTGATACCCGTAGACCCGCATGGATACTGCATCACAGGTCATGCATCGCCAGGAAGCAAGCTGGATGGGGATCGTGGCTATGTAGCGGAACAGGGGTTAACCACAAAGCTGTAAATGTTGTCATTGCGAGCTGCCTGTATTGGCGCGGCCGATACTGCTCACGGACCATGAACGGGATATTGTTGGAGAACAGTCGCTTGAAGGTCTGCGGCCTAGTACGACCAAGTGCGATAGCAACCGCCCAATCTTGTCATCGCG
>JANOGO010000059.1:0-8681 GCA_031406045.1 Pseudomonadota bacterium | reverse complement strand
CGCCGGAGAATCGCTGCAGTCGCGCATCGGTAAAGACCGTGTCGCGAAAAATATCGTGCTGAAAGAAGGCGATTCGCTGCGCTCAAAAATTAAGCAGGTCGCGTCGGGCCGCTTCGGCGTCACGGCAGAATATTTGGCCAGCGCCGATCAGATTCAAATCAAAATGGCGCAAGGCGCCAAGCCCGGCGAGGGCGGCCAATTGCCCGGCCACAAAGTGTCGGAATACATCGCGCAATTGCGTTTTTCCGTGCCCGGCGTCGGCCTCATTTCGCCGCCGCCGCACCACGACATTTATTCGATCGAAGATTTGGCGCAATTGATTCACGATCTGAAAAACGCCAACCCGAAAGCCTCGATCAGCGTGAAGCTCGTTTCGGAAGTCGGTGTGGGAACCGTTGCCGCAGGCGTATCGAAAGCCAAGTCCGATCACGTCACCATCGCCGGCCACGACGGCGGCACAGGCGCATCGCCCTGGTGGTCGATCAAACATGCCGGGACGCCATGGGAATTGGGCCTGGCCGAAACGCAACAGACCTTAGTGCTGAATCATTTGCGCGGCCGCATTGCCGTACAAGTCGACGGCCAAATGAAAACCGGTCGCGACGTGATTATCGGCGCGCTACTGGGCGCGGACGAATTCGGTTTCGCCACCGCGCCGTTGGTAGTCACGGGTTGCATCATGATGCGCAAGTGTCACCTCAACACTTGCCCGGTCGGCGTCGCGACGCAGGATCCTGAGCTACGTAAGAAATTCCAAGGCAAGCCGGAACACGTCGTGAACTTCTTCTTCTTTATCGCCGAAGAAGCGCGCGAAATCATGGCGCAAATGGGTATTCGCCAATTCGATGAACTCATCGGCCGTAGCGACTTGCTGGACACGCGCAAAGGCATCGCCCATTGGAAAGCCAAGGGGCTCGATTTCTCACGCATCTTCCACATGCCTGACGTGCCAGCAGAAATCGCGCGGCGCCGTCGCGAAAATCAAGATCACGGTCTAGAAAAAGCCCTCGATCACAAACTCATCGCGCAAGCGCAAACGGCGCTGGAGAAAAAACAGCCGGTGGTGATTCACTCGCCGGTCAGCAACGTCAACCGCACCGTCGGCACGTTGTTGTCGCACGAAGTCGCGCGCCGTTATGGCCACACCGGCTTGCCGGATGAGACGATTCACGTCAATTTCAAAGGCACGGCGGGGCAAAGCTTCGGCGCATTTCTGTCGAAAGGCATCACGCTGGAGCTGGAAGGTGATGCCAACGATTACGTCGGCAAAGGGTTATCCGGTGGCCGCATCATTGTCCGCCCGAGCCCGGCGTTCCGCGGTAATCCACTCGAAAACATCATCATCGGCAACACGGTCTTGTACGGCGCAATTTGCGGCGATGCATTTTTCCGCGGCGTCGCCGGAGAGCGCTTCGCGGTGCGTAACTCCGGCGCGATGGCGATCGTCGAAGGCGTCGGCGATCACGGCTGCGAATATATGACCGGCGGCACGGTCGTCGTGCTCGGCGGCACGGGGCGCAACTTCGCCGCAGGCATGTCCGGCGGTATCGCTTATGTGCTGGATGAAGATGGCCAATTTAAGCAGCGCGTCAATCCGGCGATGGTCACCGTCGAGCCGGTGCTTTCGAGCCACGAGCAAGAAGGTAAGCTTGCGCGCGACATTTGGCATCGCGGCGAATCGGACGAAGCCTTGCTCAAAGCCATGATCGAGCAGCACGCGCAACTCACGCATAGCGAACGCGCGAAACAAATTCTTGCAGACTGGCCGGCGTGGCGCGCGAAATTTGTGAAGGTCTTCCCGATCGAATACAAGCGCGCTTTGACGGAACTTGCGGCGAAAAATAACAAGCTCGCGGCTTAATTTTTGGGATTAACTCTTGAGCCCCAGGCTGGTCCTGGGGCTTTCATCGTGTAGGCAGGTATGGGTAAAGTAACAGGATTCATGGAATTTGAGCGTCTCGCGGAACCCTACGAGGCGCCGCAAGCGCGCAAAAAACATTACCGCGAATTCGTCATGCATTTGACGGACGACGAGGCTAGCACCCAGGGCGCGCGCTGCATGGATTGCGGCATTCCGTTTTGCATGAGCGGTTGCCCGGTGAACAACATCATTCCCGATTGGAATGATTTGGTGTTCCGCAAGGATTGGAAAAACGCGCTCGACACGTTGCATTCGACCAACAATTTTCCCGAATTCACCGGCCGCGTTTGTCCCGCGCCGTGTGAGGAAGCCTGCACGCTCCGCATCAACGACGATCCAGTCGGCATCAAGTCCATCGAACACGCGATCATCGATAAGGGCTGGGAGCAGGGCTGGGTCGTGCCGTTGCCGCCAACGCATAAGACCGGCAAAAAAGTCGCCGTTGTCGGTTCCGGCCCCGCCGGCATGGCCGCCGCGCAGCAACTAGCGCGGGTCGGACACGATGTCGTGCTGTTCGAAAAGAGCGATCGCATCGGCGGTTTATTGCGCTACGGCATTCCCGATTTCAAAATGGAAAAGGGATTGATTGATCGCCGCGTCGAACAAATGGCCGCCGAGGGCGTAGAGTTTCGCGTCAATCAAAATATCGGCGGCAACGTGCCGGCGAAAGAAGTGCTGGATAAATTTGACGCCGTGATTTTGTCCGGCGGCGCCGAACAGCCGCGCGATTTGCCGGTGCCCGGTCGCGATCTCGATGGCGTTCATTTCGCGATGGATTTTCTGCCGCTGCAGAATAAACGCGTGGCAGGCGATGGAAAAATTCCTGACCTGTTTGCGACCGGCAAACACGTCGTCGTCATCGGCGGCGGCGATACCGGCTCCGACTGCGTCGGCACCTCGAATCGCCATGGCGCGAAATCTATTGCGCAGTTTGAATTGTTGCCCACGCCGCCGGATCCGGAAGTCAATCCAGTGTGGCCTTATTGGCCGGTGCGCTTGCGCACATCGAGCTCGCATGAAGAAGGTTGCGAGCGCGATTGGTCCGTCGCCACCAAACGCTTCGAAGGCGAGAACGGCAAAGTCAACAAGCTCATCGCCTGCCGCGTTGAGTGGAAAGACGGCAAAATGCAAGAAGTGGCCGGCAGCGAATTCGAAATGAAAGCCGATTTGGTATTGCTGGCGATGGGTTTTGTCAGCCCGGTGCAAAAAGTGTTGGAGGCCTTCGGCGTCGAAAAAGACGCACGCAATAACGCGAAAGCAACGACCGACGGCGAAGGTTGCTACAAGACCTCGGTGAACAAAGTTTTTGCAGCGGGCGACATGCGTCGCGGCCAATCGCTGGTGGTGTGGGCGATTCGCGAAGGGCGGCAATGCGCGCGCGCGGTCGATGAATTTTTAATGGGTATTTCCGATTTACCGCGATAATCGATGCCCTGAGAGGCAGTATCCATGCGCCTCTCCAGGCATCGTACAAAATTAAAAATTAAACCTTTTAGAGAAGGAAAACATGTCAAATCACAAGAGCATCCTCGCTTCTTTTTGTAAGCTTGCATTGATTCTCCCAAGCTTCGTATTTGCCGACGGCTCGGCGCTGCCCGAATACGTAAGCGGTAAATTGCTCATCGATGTCGATGGTAATGCCGTTAACGCCCGCCTGCGTTTGCCGATGGCGATTGCGAATCCGGATAAGCCCGGCTTGCCGCCGGAAGAAGTATTGAAACGTTTGAAGGAAGGCGAAAAATTGTTTACCTTCCCCGGAAAAGGTGATTGCAAATTGGCAAATGGTTCGGCGTTCGCCGTCGATCGCGAAGGCAAGCCGGTGAAGCGCGCCGGCGATTTCGGCAATATCCAAGCGGCTTATCGATACGAATGTGGTGCGAAACCCGATGCCGTCAGCGTGAAAGTGTTTGAGCAATTGCCCGACATTAAAAGTTTGTCGCTGCAACTCACCAGCGACAAAGGCGAGCACAGCGCTGAGTTAGCGCCCGGCGCGCCGGATCTAAAGTTGTAACCGCCGCTATTCGAAAAATTGCGTAACGATTTCGATCAGCGCTCCACCCTCACCCTCACCCTCACCCTCACGCCGACCCTCTCCCGCTCGCGGGAGAGGGAGTTTTGTCCCCTCGCCCCGTCCCCTTCCAAATTCGAGGGAACGTCGGGGATGGGGAGAGGGCAGGGTGAGGGGCAAGTGGCAATTTAAAACGTAGGCTCTTATCTTTAATCAATCGGAACTAAATCATGCGTCAAAATAAACTGACTCTAATAGCAATTGCAGCGCTTAGCACCTTGTCGATGTCCGGTGCACATGCAGGCCCCGCAACAATCGTCGGACTGAACGTCCCCTGTAATTTAGCAACCGTACAAAAGTCCGACGAATTCGGTCTCATAACCGTGTTTAGCCCGAACGCCGTGTCGATCGGCGACAAAGTTGACGGTGATTTCGACTCGATCAAATATATGCGCAAAGCGCACAACGAAACCACTGGTAAAGACATTATGATTCGCGGCGTGCGTTATTCCTCCAGCCGCCGCATTGTCGAATCGGAAATTCCGCCCGAGTGCAAAGACGCTCCCGCCGCCGCCGCCGAGCCGGCAAAGTGAAATGGTCGAAACCGTTGCGCTTTACATCGACTATCGCAGCCCGTATTCTTATCTAGCCAAAGACGAAGCCTACCAACTCGAGCAAGATTTCGATATCAAGCTCGAGTGGTTTCCGTTCTACACTGACCTTACCGGCTCTTACGGCGGGTCCGTTGAGCAGCGTCCGCCGCGCGAGTGGATGAAGGTCAAATACCTCTACATGGATTGTCGCCGCCTTGCGAAACGCAAAGGCTTAACGATTCGCGGCACGGTAAAAATTTATGATCCCACCATCGTCAGCGTTGCGATGCTGTGGGCACAACGCCACAACGTGTTCCGCAAATTTCATGATGATGTTCTGCCGCCATTTTGGAATCGCGAATTTGATATTGAAGATGTTACCGTCGTCCAACGCGCCTTGGAAAAAGCCGGTGCGCCACTCGCGGGCTTCGATGCTTTTCTTGCAGACGAAGGCAAACAAGCGTTCGCCGAAATTAACCGAACCGGCGAAGCGCGCGGCGTGTTCGGCGTGCCGAGCTTCATCTTTCGCGATGAAGTGTTTTGGGGAACCGATCGGATCGGGATGTTGCGAGAAGTTTTGAATGAAGGCGGGTTAGGCGGATAAGGACAGCGGTGCAATCGCCAAATTCCGCCGCTCAAATTTTAGAATCTCTACACCCTTTCTATCAACCCAGACCCAGAGGTGGATCAAAGTGCGACGCGCTTGATTCACAACGCCATTTCAGATTCATGGAATGTGAGCAGTATCGGCTGCGCCGATACAGGCGGCTCGCAACGGCAATGTCGGATTTCTTTACACTCGAAAAATTATAAGAAACTATTGCTATTCATAATCAATCCGATACACATTCGGCACGGAAATTGCTTGATGATATTTATCCACAATTAACTATGAGACGCAAACAAAAAATAGGGTGGGTCAAGGAAAGTAATCCAATAATTAACATATTTTAGGAGTTCATCATGAAAATAGGCTGGGTAATACAATGGGTTACCATTGCTCTCGGTACTGTGATGTTATCGCTCAGTGCGACGTCCGCTCAAGCGGCGGCATGTAGTCTGACTAGCGCACTCAATAGCACTTGTACGTTTAACGGTGCGATATTCACCAACCCGGCTAACGCGGTCAATGTTGGCACGGGTTTAATTAATCCGTTTTTGAGCATTCAAAAAGACCCGATTGAAGAGGGTTTTAATACCGATGCGTCCCCGCTCCCCCTAGATACGAAACGTCCAGCGTTTACCAACGCGCTGTTAGTCAATGAAGTGGGTGTAGTGAACATCGCGGGCACAAATTACCTCGAGTTCTTACTCGATATCAATGAACCTAACAACGTCACGTCCTTTATCAAGCTGCAAGAGTTCCGTCTTTACACCGGCGATGCCTCAGCTGCCACGGCGACGGACTTAACGGGTTTAACCTTACAGTACGATATGGATCTGGGCGATAACGCCAATGAAATACATTTAGACGCTAATTTTTTCCCGGGTAGCGGTATTGGCGTTGACTTGTACACCTACGTGCCATTGGCGCCATTCCTTGGGCTCGGATCGAAAAACTTGATTCTTTACGCCAAGTTTGGCGACGCCGATCGCAAGAATCCGCTCACGTCGGATGGTGGATTCGAAGAGTACTACACTGACGATTCGCACCTTCTTCCGTGTGCGACGGCGACGCCGGATTGCGGCGGCGGCGGTAACGAAACGCCCGAACCAGGCATGCTTTGGTTACTTGGAATTGCGCTGTTAGGAATGGGTTTTACGGTTTCTCGTCGCAGTAATTAATCAAGTCGTTTAGTCAGTCTTCAAGACGCCGGGTAGTTCCGGCGTTTTTTTTGAGTTCGATACCCCTCGATTTACTTTCTTCGCTTGCCAAGCCACCGCATCCTGAGGTTTACTCGATGCTGTTCTACGACCGAATCGCCGTTATCCGCTAATGATCACCTTCCGTAACCTCACCCTCGCCCGTGGCAACAAAGTTCTGCTTGACGGCGTCGATTTGACGCTGCATCAAGGCCAGCGCATCGGCCTGGTCGGCGCCAATGGCTCGGGGAAATCGACGTTGTTCGCGCTGCTGCGCGGCGAGCTGCATCAAGACGCCGGCGATTTGGAGTTGCCGCCGCGTATCACCATCGCGCATGTCGCGCAAGAAACACCGGCGCTGGATCGTGCCGCAATCGACTACGCGCTCGATGGCGACGCGGAATTGCGCCGCATCGAATCTGATCTTGTCGCAGCGGAAAAAAAAGACGACGGCCACGCCCTGGCGGAACTGCATCATCAACTCGACTTGATCGAAGGTTATAGCGCGAAGAGCCGCGCCGCGGCGTTGTTACACGGTCTGGGCTTTGCCGTGAGCGAGCACAGCAATCCCGTGGCCTCGTTTTCCGGCGGTTGGCGCATGCGCTTAAATCTGGCGCAAGCGTTGATGTGCCGCTCCGATTTGCTATTGCTCGATGAGCCGACCAACCACTTGGATCTTGAAACCGTGCTGTGGCTCGAGCAATGGCTAGCGCGTTATCAAGGCACGCTGATTTTGATTTCCCACGATCGCGATTTTCTCGATGCCAGCGTCGGCCATATCTGCCACATCGATCGCCAAACGCTGAAGCTTTACGCCGGAAATTACAGCGCATTCGAGCGTCAGCGCGCGGCGAATTTAGCGCAGCAACAAGCGGCTTTCGAAAAACAACAACGTGATATTGCGCATCTACATGCCTATATCGATCGCTTCCGCGCCAAGGCGACTAAGGCGCGCCAAGCGCAAAGCCGCATGAAGGCGCTCGATCGCATGGAAGAAATCGCGCCGGCGCACGTCGATTCGCCATTTTCATTCGGCTTTCGCGAATTCTCGCAAATGCCCGATCCGCTGCTAACGATCGATAAAGTCGCCGCCGGCTACGGCGATAAACCGGTATTGAATAACGTGAATCTCGTGGTTCGCGCCGGCGAGCGAATTGGCCTGCTCGGCAAGAATGGCGCGGGGAAATCGACATTGATCAAATTGCTCGCCGGCGAATTAAAACCGACATTTGGCGACCGCCGCGAAGGTAAAGGGCTGGCGGTCGGTTATTTCGCGCAACACCAGCTCGAGCATTTGCGGCTTGATGAATCGCCTTTGCAACATCTGGTCAGGCTCGACGGCAAAACCCGCGAGCAGGAATTACGCAATTTCCTCGGCGGATTTAATTTTCACGGCGCTCAAGCGCTTAGCTCCATCGCGCCGTTTTCCGGCGGCGAAAAAGCGCGTTTGGCGTTAGCGTTGCTGATTTGGCAGCGCCCGAATCTGCTCCTGCTCGACGAGCCGACCAACCATTTGGATTTGGAAATGCGCCACGCGCTGAATTTGGCGCTGCAGGAATACGAAGGCGCGATCGTGGTGGTGTCGCACGATCGCCATTTGTTAAAAACGACAACGGAAATGCTGCTGCTGGTCGCGAATGGCGAAGTCAAAGAATTCGACGGCGATCTGGACGACTATCGCGATTGGCTGAATCAAGCCGGTGCAACCGGCGACGACGCGTTCGGCTCAAGCGTTGAGCTTACGCCGAGCGCCAAAGCGACCGACCGTAAGGAACAAAAACGCCAGGAAGCGGAAATTCGGAACACGCGCGCGGCGCAACGGCGGCCGTTGGAAAACGCGGTGCGGGCGATCGAACGCGAAATGGAAAAACTCAACGCCGAAAAAGCCAAGCTGCTTGAGTTATTAAATGCCGAAGAACTTTACGTCGATGGGCGAAAAGAGCACCTCAAACTTGCGTTGCGCGAGCAGGCAGAGGTGAACGCGAAACTCGAACGGCTTGAGGAAAAGTGGTTGCTTCATCAAAGCGAACTCGAAGGATTTTCGTTGCGCACTCAGTGATCAGGCATCGGTCATTGCGTGGAGCACACTTCGCGACGCAGCAATCTCGTATTTCCGCGACGTAAAAACAAGATTGCTTCGTCGCTTTGCTCCTTTCCATGAACCCCATGCCAGTCATTGCGAGCGAACGCGAAGCAATCTCGCGCGCAGCGCGTATCAGCGTGGTCAAATCGAGATCGCCGCGTCGCCCTTCAGGCCCCTTTCCATGAACCGACCTTCAAAGGTAGGGCAATGAAATGGACTCCTCCCGCCCTAACGGCATCGTAATGTGCCAAAGTGGAGATGGTTAAACCTGAC
>JANOGO010000137.1:0-18571 GCA_031406045.1 Pseudomonadota bacterium | reverse complement strand
CTGCCGCCGCTAGCTTCGTCGACTTCCCGCGCGTTAGACATGCGCAGCACCATTTTGTCGGAGAACCAATAGGCGTAGAAATTCATGCCGACGCCGATCAACAGCGCGATCATCATGCCCGTGCCACCGCCGATGGCCGCGCCGACCATGCCGAACAGCGCGACAATGCCCGCCATCAAGATGCTGGTTTTGAGCCAATTGCCTAACATTGTCTTCCTTTCGATGTAGTGAACGGCTATTCGTTCCCAATCTATATGCGGTTAACAGCGAGATTTTCAACCATTGATCCCGCCGTTGGATGAATTTTATCCGAACCAATCATCTGCTTGCGCAGCGGCTACCGAGGTGCTCTAAAACATGTGACAATGTAGCGAATGTCCCGTGGCATATGTCCGCTATAGGATAAACCATCGGCGGAGCCATTGATGAGACAACATCGCAACGGGTTTCACATCGAGCGCGGCATGCGTCAGGGTTATGAAACCGAATCGCCCATTCCCACCAAACTCGTTTCCAACGAGGAATTTCAGCCGCAACCGCAAACGCCGGCGCAGGCGAAGTGGAGCAGCGTATTCTGGCGCGCGCCGACGCGTTGGCGCCGCGCTTAGGCTTAAGCCGTCGCGAATTTTTGCGCACCGGCAGCGGCATGGCAACAGCGTTCCTGGCGATGAACACGGTGTTCGGGAAATTTTTCAATGTCAGCGAAGCCGAAGCCGTGGAGATTGAAGCGGCGCGCGCCGCGACCGGCGATCCTTATTTTATTTTCGACGTGCAGTTGCACTACGTCGGCGATCGCTTCGATCCGCAGAACGAAGAAGCGCAGCGCAAGGGATCCGTCAGCAAAGGCGGCTTAATGGGCCTGCGCAAACGCGCGCTGCAAGCGGGCACCCAGCGTCGTTAGCTGAAAGACACTGGATTCCCGCCTGCGCGGGAATAACGATCTGAACCTATTTGCCGCATTCATGGACGATCCAGAAAACCCCGAGTTAACGCCCGCCAATGACAACCCGTGGTATTGGTTGGCGACGGTTTATGGCGAACAAACCGGCGGATTCATTGACGAAAACCTCGAAAAGAAAAACCGCATTGCGTGGAACGCCTGGGTCGCGGCGGCATTGAGTGAAGAAAAGCGAAAAACCTTAATCGAAAACGGCTTCACTAATAACGAACTGACGACTTTTTCCGACCTTGCGAAAACAGAACACTACGCCGCTGCTTTGAAAAGATCCGGTCGCGAGGACATATCTTTACCAAACCCTTTTGATCGTCCGGATTTCAGCAAAAATTATTTCGAAAAGAACTGTGCTTTCAAGGGCTACTTATTTCCACAAGGCGTAACGTTCGCGTCAGCAACATTTAGTCAAGAAGCTAATTTTAGCGGCGCGATATTTTTAGAAGATAGTTATTTCTCATCAGCAACGTTTACAACGTTTGCTAATTTTAATTCCACTACTTTTATGGGCGCGGCAGTTTTAAACTTAGTAACGATCAAACAACTGGGGTTATTCATGTCTGCGACTTTTGACGATTTCGCATCATTTAAATCCTCAATATTTAAAGACGGAGTAAGTTTTACCTCTGCGAAATTTGCAGGAGAAACAGTATTCGAAGCCGTCGTTTTTAGTGGGCCAGTTAATTTTGACTCCGCTGAATTCAAGGCGCCCATTCGGTTCAACGATGCGAGGTTTAATTCGCTATCAAGTTTTATCAATGCTACGTTCTCCTCCAAGACAGCCTTTTCAGGCGCGCATTTTCCTCATTTCCTTCCTGAGTTTTTCGGCGCAGCTTTCCACGAAGGGACGCGATGGGATAGGGCTAAGTGGCCACGACCACCAATTGATCAGAACGAAGCGCAAATGCAAGTTCCCGCTTACGAACGCCTTAAACAGGAAATGGAAAAGCTCAAGAAGCACGAAGACGAGCAATTCTTTTTTCGCAAGGAGTTGCGCGCTAGGCGTGAGTTACAAAAAAGATGGTCCTTTGAGTGGTGGATGAATTTTCTTTATGAATGGACGAGTAACTACGGTCACAGCGCAACCCAGCCGATTTTCTGGTTTATAGCGCTATTTGAGATTGGCGTTCTTGTTTGGCTAGCGAGTTCAAGTCAGCGCGCTGGGTTGGCAATTGCGCTCTATGAAGCGGGACAGATTAGTATTGCGAAAATGCTTGGGAGTTTTTCGTGGATCGTTCCAGTCGGCTCAGAAATTAAAGTTTCAACGAAAATGCTCGCACAATTTTTTTCTGCATTTCAATCTCTTGCCGGTCTCTTACTAATTTTTCTATTTCTGCTTGGTTTGCGTAATCGATTCCGTTTGCGGTAATTGTTACTTGTCGCGTGAGTTAGGGTCTCCGGGTAACTCCTTCCCCTTCAAGGGGAAGGCGGGGATAGGGATGGGTCTGGCGTCGCTTGAATGACCCATCCCCACCTTGGTCCTCCCCTTGAAGGGGAGGAGACCTACATGAGATGTTGTAAGGTCGATCAACTACCAAATCGTTCGCCGGAGGCGAACTTGTTTCCGGCGAGAAATTCCTTGGTGTTGAGGCGTTTGCCGCCTGGGCGTTGGAGTTCGAGGATTTCCAGCGTGCCGACGCCGCACCCGACTATCAAACAGCGTCCATCAACCACGCGCAGCGCGCCCGCTGCGCCACCTTCTTCAGTTACGCTTATCGCCCGCCAAATTTTCAGCGCTTCGCCGCGCCACAGGGTTTGCGTCACGGGAAACGGTTGCAGCGCGCGGATGCGCCGCTCGATTTCTTGCGAGGTCAAGTTCCAATCGATGACGGCTTCTTGTTTGAGAATTTTTTCGGCGTACGTTACGCCCGCGCTCGGTTGCGGCGTGGCGGGCAATTCGTTTTTTTCCCGTTTCGCCAGAGCCTCGACGACGAGCTTCGCGCCAAGGGCGGCGAGTTTGTCATGTAGCGTGGCGGTGGTGTCGTCCGCGGTGATCGGCGTTTTGCCGATAAGAAGCATCGGCCCCGTGTCCAGGCCCGCTTCCATTTGCATGATGGTGATGCCGGTCTGCGCATCGCCTGCCATGATGGCGCGCTGAATGGGCGCGGCGCCGCGCCAACGCGGCAGCAACGAGCCGTGAATGTTGATGCAGCCCAGACGCGGGATATCGAGTATCCCCTGGGGCAAAATCAAACCATAGGCTGCGACGATCATGACGTCCGCGTTCACGGCGGCGATTCTGGCTTGGGCTTCGGTCGACTTCAGGGTTACCGGCTGATAAACCTCGATACCGTGTTTAAGCGCGAGTTGTTTGACAGCGCAGGGCGTTTCCTTCATGCCCCGCCCGGCAGGCCGATCGGGCTGAGTAAGCACTAACACGATTTCGTGCTTCGCTTCGATTAGCGCACCCAGTGCGGTGGCGGCAAAATCCGGTGTGCCGGCAAAGATTAAGCGCATTTATGGATGCGCCACGAGGCAACATGGGTGCGGTTCTTCAGGTATGCATTGCCAAGAAGCACTATCCACGCGGCTTCTGGCAAGGTGCTCACGCAGCGCGTTTTTGCACCTTTTTCATCTTCGTGCGAATTCGGCTTTGTTTCAAAGGCGATAAATATTCGACGAATACTTTGCCTTTGAGATGATCCATTTCGTGTTGAATGCACAGGCCCAATAGCTCATCGGCGTCCAGCGTGAAGGCGTTGCCGTCGCGGTCCAGCGCTGCAACCGTGATTTTTTCGGCGCGCTTAACGATCTCAAAAATACCCGGCACCGAGAGGCAACCTTCCTCGCGGTCGGCGCTGCCTTCAGCGCGAGTCAAACGCGGATTGATGAATACTTTCAGAGCGTTACGTTCTTCGCTGACGTCGATGACGATAATCTGGCGGTGCACGTCGACCTGGGTCGCGGCCAAGCCGATTCCGGGCGCGTCGTACATGGTTTGCGCCATGTCAAGGATCAGCTTGCGCACCGCATCGTCGACGTTATTAACCGGCTTTGCGATCGTATGAAGCCTCGGATCGGGATACTTAAGAATATTGAGAATTGCCATAAAAGCTTGCAAATTTAACAAATTATGTGCACAATTTAGTAAATCACTTTAGGCGTATCGCCTGACTTATCGATAGGACTAAATATGCTGCGTATTATATCTCTAGTCATTCTTGCCTGCAGCTTCGCGCTGCCGGTCAACGCCGACGAACTCAAGCTAAAAGAAGGCGCGCCGGACATTTATACCGTGGTAAAGGGCGACACGCTGTGGGACATTTCCGGACAGTTTCTGGAAAGTCCGTGGCGCTGGCCGGAAATTTGGGATCTTAATAAAGACCAAATCAAGGATCCCCATTGGATTTACCCCGGCGACGTCATCGCGCTGGATAAAAGCGGCGCGAATCCGCGCTTGCGCTTGCTGCGCAACGGTCAGGAAGTGACCGACGGCGGCGTCGGAAGCGCAGAAAAATATGGTCCACGGGTACGCGGCGAAGCGTTGGAAGCCGGCGCGATTCCCAGTATTCGCGCTCAGGACATCGAGCCATTTTTAGCAAAACCACTGTTTATTCAAGAAGGTGCGCTGGATGCCGCGCCGGTGATTTTGGCCTCGGAAGACAATCGCGTCATCGTCGGCAAGGGCAATATTGCGTACATCGAAGGTATCGATAGCAGCAAAGGCCGCGATTGGCAGATCTATCGCCCCGGCAAGAAACTGTACGATCCGGAAAATGACCGCGTGGTGCTCAGCGTCGAAGCGGTTTATGTCGGCGATGCTTATGTGAAGCGTTTTGGCGAACCGTCGACCGCCGATATCGTCCGCTCCAAATTTGAGATCAACCGCGGCGATCGCCTGATCAACACCGAGGAACAGGCGTATGTCGCGTACGTGCCGCATGCGCCGGATAAGATGATCAAGGCACGCATCGTCTCGGCTTACAATTCGGTCAACGAAGTGGCGCAAAACTCCATCATCACCATCAATCGCGGCGCGCGTGATGGCATGGAAATCGGCCACGTGCTCGCGGCCTATCGCAATGGCCAATGGGTCAAATCGGAATTGAAACCCGGCAAGAAAGTGAAATTACCGGATGAGCGCGTCGGGCTTATTTTCGTGTTCCGTGTGTTTGATAATCTGTCGTACGCACTGGTGTTGCAAAGCACACGCCAATTTAATCTCGGCGACGTTGTGCAAACGCCCTAGCCATGCAAAGTGACGACGCTGCAGCGTGGATTCGCTTAAGCGTTGTCCCTGGACTCGGTGATCAGAGCCTCCGAAAGTTACTGAAACAATTCGGCTCGCCGGAAACGATTCTCGCCGCGAGCGAATCAACTTTAGCGCAAGTTGTCGGCAGCAAACTCGCCGACCGCATCAAATCCCACGACAGCGAAGAGATTACCGGCAAAACTTTAACGTGGTTGGATCATCCCAACCACGCGATCGTTACGCTCGGCGATAGCGCTTATCCGCCACTGCTTTTAGAAACCGAAGATCCGCCGCCGTTGCTGTATGTGGTCGGCAATATCGACTTACTTCGCGCGCAGGCGATGGCGGTCGTCGGTAGCCGCAACGCCACGGCGCAAGGCGTCAACAACGCCGAAAGTTTTTCCAAAAGTTTGAGCCAAAGCGGACTTTGCATTGTCAGCGGCATGGCGCTGGGAATTGATACCGCGGCCCATGTCGGCGGACTGGCCGGCAGCGGAAAAAGCGTTGCCGTGGTCGGCACCGGACTGGATCGCGTTTACCCGGCGCGCAACAAACAACTCGCCCATCAACTGGCGCAGCATGGCGCTTTAGTCTCAGAATTTGCGCTCGGCACGCCGGCGCTGGCGAATAATTTTCCGCGCCGCAATCGCATTATCAGCGGCCTCAGCCTGGGTTGCCTGGTGGTCGAGGCGGCGGTTTCAAGTGGCTCGCTGATCACGGCGCGGCTCGCCTTAGAGCAAGGTCGGGATGTGTTCGCCATTCCCGGGTCGATTCACTCCGCGCTGTCGAAGGGCTGCCACCAATTGATTAAACAAGGGGCAAAGTTGGTTGAGCGCGCCGAAGACATTCTCGAAGAAATTAACTGGACGCAGCGAGCGCTGTCGTCGTCCGCCGAAACCGGTACGGTGCAAAGCGACGATCCCGTTTTGCATCATCTTGGCTTCGATCCCGAGCCGCTGGATGTGTTGGTCGTGCGGACCGGATTGAACCCGGAGCAGATCAGCGCGCGGCTACTCGAATTGGAATTGGCCGGATTGGTGCAAACCTTGCCCGGCGGACGCTATCAGCGTTTAATGCGTTAATCTTCCAACCCGTCCAACAACTTATACAATTCGCGATTTTCTTTTTCGATGCGAGTACGCAGCGCATCGAACAGCAAATTGAGTTCCGCGACAAATCCTTCGTGATCTTTTTCAATCATCTCCGCCGTCAGCCAACGCTGGTTAAAGCGCGTAAAGTGATCCGACAGCATCCCCATTTCTGCGGTGTAACGCGTCGACAACGCGCGCACGTCGGGATTGTTGTGCGCCATCAGTTTCGGATAAAGGATTTTGTCTTCCATCGCCAAGTGAATCGACAGCTTTCCCGCGAGCGCAGATAATAATTTGCGCACCTCGGGGGCGTTTTGAGGAAGCGCAACCGCTTCTATCAGTGTCGTGATCTGAATCACGAACTCGAAAAGTTCCGCGTGTTGCACGCGGTAAATTTGCGTCGCAGCCATGCCAGCCTCAAAACCGTTGATTGCAACGCCGCGACCGTGCGGTCATAAAGTCGGCGGAAACGTAATTTCTCTATATTACGCTAGTCGCCACGATCGGCAATATCAAAGCAAAAAGAATCTGCATGCGATTTAACGACCTTGCCAGAAGCCGCGCCCAGAGCGGTTCTTCAGGCACTTTGTGCGGTAGATTGGCGCAAATAAAGCCAATCAAACCGAGCCGCTTTTTTAGAATGATTACAAAAGTTTCTCGGGCACGATCATTCAATTGAAATTGAAAAATACGATGTCGGGCGAAGTCGTGCGGCGCGAAAGGTGGTAAAGCGCCGTGATAGAATCAACTAAACTTTCGCCTGTTATTTCCTGTGCCTCTCCAACCACCCGCCCGAATCATTATCGCCTCACGCGAGAGCAAGCTTGCACTGTGGCAGGCGGATCATGTGCAAGCGCGGTTGCGCGCGCTGTATCCTAGCTGCGCCGTGTCGATTCTCGGTATGACTACGCGCGGCGATCAAATTCTCGATCGCACGCTCAACAAAGTCGGTGGCAAGGGCCTGTTTATCAAAGAATTAGAACAAGCATTGGAAAGTGGTGATGCCGATATCGCTGTGCATTCGATGAAAGATGTGCCGGCGGAATTGCCCCCAGGATTTGCACTAATGGTTGCCGGCGAGCGCGCAGATCCGCGCGATGCCTTCGTTTCCAACCGGTTCCAATCACTGGCGGATCTGCCCCACGGCGCTGTGGTCGGCACCTCCAGTTTGCGCCGTGAAAGCCAGTTGCGTGCGCGTTTTCCAAACCTGGTCGTTCAACCGTTGCGCGGTAATGTGCAAACGCGCCTGCGCAAGCTCGACGAGGGTTCCTATGCGGCGATTATTCTCGCGGCTGCTGGACTAATTCGTCTGGGCCTAGGCGAGCGAATTCGCATGGCATTGCCGCCGGATGAGAGCATCCCCGCCGTCGGCCAAGGCGCGTTGGGCATCGAATACCGCGCCGATCGCGACGACATCGCCGAGTGCTTGGCGCCATTTTCCCACCCGGACACGATGTTCGCCGTGCTCGCCGAGCGCGCGTTCTCCAAACGCCTCGGCGGTAGTTGCGAAGTGCCGCTGGGCTGCCACGCGGTTCGCAGCGGCGATGATTTGGCGTTGACCGGCTTCGTCGCTGCACCCGATGGTTCGCGAATGGTGCGCCGCTCGCTGCAGGGCGCCATGTTGCAAGCAGAAGAATTGGGTGTCGAGCTTGCGCAGCAGCTCATTGCCGATGGCGCCGATGAAATACTTGCGGCGCTTGACGCCGCGCCTTCGTCTTTAGCAACGTAGTGTTACCGGGTACAACGGTCCTTCTCACTCGTCCGATCCAGCAAGCGCGCCCGGCTGCGAACTTGATCGAGGCAAACGGCGGCCACGCAATTTTGTTCCCGGCGTTGGAAATTTCACCGCACCAGCCCGAGCCGGATGCGCGCACGGCACTAGAACGTGCCGACATCGCAATATTTATCAGCGCCAACGCCGTTGAATTCGGATTGCTCTATGTTCAAGGCAAATTACCGAAGCAGTTGCAACTCGCCGCAGTCGGCCATGCCACCGCGCAAGCGCTCAGAAATAATGGATACCATAACGTTATCGTTCCCGCGAGTGGTGCGGACAGCGATGCCTTGCTCGCCAGCGCCGCGCTGCAAGCGGTCGCGGGTAAGCAGATTGTTATCTTTCGCGGTGTCGGCGGGCGCGAGACCTTGCGCAACGTGCTTTGCCAACGAGGCGCAAAAGTCGCGTATATTGAGTGCTACACGCGGCGTGCGCCGGACGTTTCGGCAAGCGCCGTGGCGGATTTAATACAGCATGACGACATCGCTGCCATTCACGTATTGAGTCGAGAAACGTTGGAAAATTTTTGTAGCATGATCGGTCCGGAAAATGTCGCAGCACTGCGTCATAAAACGCTCTTGGTGCCCCATCCCGCTGTGCTGGAAGGCGCGCAGATACTGGGCTTTGGCGATGCCGTCGTCACCGGATTCGGCGACGACGGCTTGCTCGCCGCACTACACCAACGCTTTGGCAATCCCCCTAATCCATGAACGACGAAACCGCGCAATCGAGCACGTCAAGCCCGCCCCCGGTTAAATCGGCGCGCGGGTTGAATTGGATCGGTGTCGTCGCGCTTGCTGCACTAGCGCTATCGGTGTGGCAATGGTGGGATAACCGCCAGCAATATAGCAACCTACAGCTAGAGTTGGCACGGCGATTATCCGATGCCGATAGCACGATGAAACAAAACAGCGTCGTGGTGCAGCAATCTAACGAATCGGTAAAAAGTGCGCAAAGCAAGCTGACGACGCTCGAAAGCAAAATCGCCGAATCGCAAAATCAGCAAGTCGCGCTCGAGGCGATGTACCAAGAACTATCGCGCAATCGCGACGAATGGTCGCTGACGGAAATTGAGCAAATTTTGAGCATCGCCGCGCAGCAATTGCAACTGGCGGGAAATGTTCCCGCTGCGCTCACTGCACTACAAGCGGCGGATAACCGCCTGCAACGCATCGACAAACCGCAACTCGCGCCGTTGCGCAAAGTCATTGATCAGGATATCCAAACACTGAAGGCGATGCCGTTCATCGATTTAGTCGGCATGACGGTCAAGCTCGATAACTTGATCGCCGCGGTCGACAATCTGCCGCTGCTCAGCGAAGCGCGCGCGATTCAACAAGACGATGCAGTGCAAGAACCAAAACCCAACACCAGCGCGTGGAGCCGCTGGAGCGGCGGTATTTGGCAGGAGATTCGCCAACTGGTGCGCATCCAAAATTTGGAGAGTACCGATGTGCCGTTGCTCAGTCCGAACCAAACATTTTTCCTGCGCGAGAATTTGCGATTGCGTTTGTTAACGGCGCGGCTGGCGTTATTGCGCTACGACGAAACGACTTACAAAACCGATCTGAAAGCGGCGCGCGATTGGTTGAATCGCTATTTCGACACGGCCAATCGCAATGTGCGCAGCGACGATGCGCTGCTGCGTCAATTGATCGAAAGTTCCATCAGCATCAAGATTCCCGATATCTCCGGCAGCATGGACGCCGTGCGTAATTACAAACTCACCGCGCGGGAAAAAACCACGGAATGAGGTGGCTGGTCGCATTTTTGTTTTTGTTAGTGCTGGCCGTCGCAGCGGCGCTCGCGGCGGGTTTCAGCAAGGGCTACGTGTTGTTGGTCTATCCGCCGTACCGGCTGGAAATGGCGTTATCGTTTTTCATCGTGTCGCTGATGGTCGGCTTCGCTGCGTTGTACGCATTTATCCGTTTGGCGATGCACACGCTGCGCTTGCCGCGCGACGTGCGCGATTATCGCTTGCGCCGCTCGCGCAATCGCGCGCGCAGCGCGATGGATCAAGCGCTGACGGCATTTTTTGAAGGCCACTATCGCCGCGCGGAAAAATTCGCCGCGGTGGCGCTAAAGTTGCAAGAATCGCCGGCGCTATCGGCAGTCGTCGCGGCGCGCGCGGCGCACGAGCAGCGCAATCTGGAAGCGCGCGACAATTATTTGAAAGCGGCAGAATTCGCCGCGCCGGAGAATAAGCTGTTGCAATTAATTGCTCAGGCGGAATTTTTTGTGGAAGACCGCCGCGCCCGCGAAGCGCTGGATGTGCTCGACGCTGCCAAGCTGATCGCGCCGCGCAATCCCGCCGTGATGCGGCTGGAAGTGCGCGCCCACAGCGTTGCAAAAAATTGGCCGCAAGTGTTGGAGTGCCTGGCACAACTAAATAAATTTAAAGATTTCGATCGCAAACAATTGGAGCCGATGCGCTTTAATGCGTTGCGCGAAATCCTCGCATCGAAAACGCTGGACGGCGCCGCGCTGAAAGATTTCTGGCGCAAAATGTTGCCGGCCGAGCGGCTCGATGCCAGCCTGGCCGCCGCCGGTGCCCGCGCTTTCGCGGGTATCAGCATGAGCGAGGAGGCGCAAGACATTATCGAACGCGCGTTGGCAAACCATTGGGATTCCGATCTTGCGTTACTCTACGCCGACATCCCCGCCGAAAAACCATTGGTGCAAATCGAGCGCGCGGAAGCATGGTTAAAAAACCATCCGAACGATGCGCAATTACTGCTCGCGCTCGGCAAATTGTGTGCTGCGGAAAAACTCTGGGGCAAGGCGCAAAGTTATATCGAAGCCAGCCTCTCCGTCGAACAATCCCGCCCCGCCCACGCCGCCTACGCCCAGCTCATGGAAAAAATGGGCAAGTCCGACGAGGCGTTGCGCTACAACCGGCGCAAACGCTAGTTTCGTTCGACCTGGCGCGCTTTGTTTCGCCGAATTTTCGAAAACAGTTTAAAAAATTCGTTTTAAATTTCCGGAGAACCGCCATGACTGCTATCACGCCAAAATTGACCAACCATGCCGGACTGCCGCCGCTCGCATCACGTTTCGTTAAAGCCCACGAAATGGCTTGGGAAAAAAGCGAAATTTATGCCGGTATCGAAACCAAAACAATGTTAGTCGACCCGGCGTCCGGGCTGCTTAGCATGCTGATGCGGTTGGAGCCCGGCGCGAAAATTCCCGACCACGAGCATGTGTTAATCGAGCAGACCTATGTGCTCGAGGGCGCGCTTGTTTGCGGCGAGGGCATTTGCGACACCGGCGAATTTGTCTGGCGACCGCCGGGCAGCCGGCACGAAGCATGGGGCGGCCCGCAAGGCGCATTGCTGTTCGGAATGTTTCAAATACCCAATCGATTTTTCAAAACGAACGGCAAAATCGAAGACTTTCTCGGCCATGATTGGGATGCGCGCTGGGGCGAGGTGTTATCGCGCCACGAACAAGCGCAGTAGTTTTTCAAAAAACTGCTAGGCCGCCCCGTATCAGCGCGGCTTTCGAGCAATACATCGCCCCGCTTTACTCGATGAATCGATCCGGTTATCGTAAGCATCGGATCTTTTTTTCTAACAGCGGTGCCGATGAGCGACAGCGACAAAAGCGTTTTCATCAGCTACCGGCGCGATGGCGGCGACGGCTGGGCGCGCGTCATATTCGGTAATCTGTCCGAGCGCGGTTACAAGGTGTTTCTCGATGTCGACAGTATCGACAGCGGTAACTTTGAACGCATTATCCTGAATCAGATCGAGGCGCACGCGCATTTTCTGGTGCTCCTGACACCGCGCTCGCTCGATCGCTGCAGCGAACCGCACGATTGGCTCGCGCGCGAAATTGAGCACGCGATTAAATTACAACGCAATATCGTACCGCTTATGTTTCCGCCGTTCAGTTTCAACAAACTAACCCTACCGGCCGCGATTGCGAGTTTGTCGACCTACAACGCGCTGCACATCCATAACCAGTATTTCGACGAAGGCATGACGAAGCTGCGCGATCGATTCCTGAAGCAGCCGGTGTACGGCGCGGTCAAACCGACACCTTCAGCCGACCACGCCAAAGTGCTTGATCTATTAAAGGCAAGCACGCACGAAGTAGCGGCGCGCAAACCGACCGACTGGTTCAACCTTTTTCCTGGCTTGGAAAAAATCGATCGAACGACAGCACGCGATACCGGTGTGAAAAAACCGCCGTCCAAACTAACCGATATTCCCGGCCTCGCACCGCAAGCTTTTGCGGGGCTGTGGTCGGATAAGTTGACAAAGCTGACGCCGGCCGAGAAGGACAAAGCGTTTCCGTCTAAGGCCGAGGTCACCGAATCACCTTTCACATTCTTAAAGCCGGGCGCCGAGGCGAATCCTTGGATGGCGATTGCGAACAAAGCCACAACCGCGGATCATCGGAAACCCGGAAACTTCCAGCTTAACGCCGTGGGAATCCCGTTGGCGATGCTGCAAAAATTAGAAGAACTGCTGGCCAACGGCGAAACCATTAAGCAAGTTGCATTCAGTCCGAGCGGCAGTTGGGTATTCATCCGCAACCAGTGCAGCTTTTGGCAGCACGGCGTTCCCCAGGAAATGGGCAAGCAGCTTTGGGCGCAATTCAATGAAGGCCTGGGCATTGCCAATGTTGCGCTGGGGCCTAATGATTGCTGGGCGATTCTCCACGATGAGCGACACTTGATGCCCAAAAGCCGCGATATTCCCGCGGGCTTGCTAAAAAAGCTCTTGAATCTTTATCGCGCGGACAAAGAAATCAAGTGCGTCGCGATTTCCGCGACCGGCGGCTGGGTTGTATTGTTCGGGAAAAATGGTTTCTGGTCCGACAACATCCCAGTCGACTTGTACAACAAGTTGCACGAGTGGGGCGATCTGCATTATGACCTTCGACAAGTCGTATTCGGCCCCAATTCAGGCTGGGTTTTGCTCGCGGGCGCCACGGGTTGGTGGCACGGAAATATTCCCAACGCAATGGCAGAAAAGCTACGCGAATATCACGCCGCCGGCAAAACGATCAACAGCGTCGCAATATCGCCGGACTCGGGCTGGGCAATTTTGGGAAATTGAGGTTAGCTGGAGAAGCGCTACCATTGCGCCGCTCCAGTAAGGCATCGCCACGAGGCAATCTGGGCGAGGCCTACAGGACATCTTGTTTTAAGCGGCGGCGCTTCACCTTTGCCGAGCGTTTAGCAGCTGCGGCAGGCGCATTGACGCCTTGCATGACCAATGCCGTCGCCGCGAGCGCCAGGCTGCGCGGCGACGCATCGCCCGCTTCGCGCCCGATCTGCCCGCCGGCGATGAGCTGCGACAATCCGTGTACCGTCGCCCAGCAGGTAAGCGCGATCATGGCATCGTCCCCGCTGCGTAGTTGCCCAAGCTTCGAACCTTCCGCGACCGTTCGCGTTAGCGCGGCGTAGGTTTCATCTCCCGCCGCGACCAGCGACGGGTAGTCGCTTGGGCACGCAATCGATCCGCCGAACATGACTTGTAAATGTTCCGGATGGCTGGTTGCGAATTCCACATACGCAACGCCGGTCGCTTGCAATGCTCGCGCCGGATCGCCTGCGTGCGCCTGAGCCGCCGCGCCGAGCGTTTCGCCGAGTTGGCGAAAGCCTTGCTCGGCAATCGCCACCAGTAAATTCTCTTTGTTAGCGAAATGCCGGTACGCCGCGCTGTGGCTCACGCCGGCGTCGCGCGCGACCTCACGCAGGCTCACGCTGCCGGCGCCGTCGCGCGAGATATGCGCGAGCGCGACATCGATCAAGGTATTTTTCAGATCGCCGTGGTGGTAAGGCGCTTTCGGTTTTTCGCGTGGCATAGTCTCATTATCCTCTCATAGGAAATTATGTTGACAATGGTAACATTTGGCATCTACAATGTTTCCAGTGGGTACATTAAGCGAATTTTTGTCGCTTGATGTATCACGATTGGCATAACGTCAGGAGAGCAAAATGACCTATTGGAACATTCAGTTAAAACGTTGCAGTGCTTTACTTATCAGCGCAGCGATTGCCGGTTGCGGATTTATCGCGGTACAAACTGCCACGCCCAAACGCGCGAGTGTGGCGCGAACCGAAGCCGCGGTGAAAGCGGATCAACTTTTTTGGGAAACATTTCATCGCGGCGATTATGCCAATATCGGTTCCACTGCCGAGACGCTCAAGCAAGCGTATCTGGCGGACCCGAGCGATGCCGTTACCGCCGCGCACATCGGCTGGATGCACATCTGGCGCTTAAGCGAACGGGCGCGATTAGACAATCCGCCGGCAAGCATTACCGACGATGCGGTGATGTCGCGCCGTTATTTTCAGGAGGCGGTGAATCTGAATCCGTACGAAGCGCGCTATCAAGGTTTTCTCGCCAGCGCGATGCTGGCCGAAGCGAGCATTCACAAGGATGAAAAACTCACGCGCCAAGGTTATTTTACGTTGCTCGACAGCGTCGACGCCTGGCCTGAGTTCAATTTATTTACTGCCGGTTACGTCACCAGTAATGCGCCACGCGGCTCGAAAAACTTTAATCAAGCGCTGGAGTGGCAGTGGCGAAATCTCGAGGTGTGCGTCGGTGAGAAACTCAATCGTGGCGATCCAAACTATGCCAAATACATGGCATTAGAAACTAAAGAAGGAAAAAAACGCGTGTGCTGGAATTCGTGGATCGCGCCGCACAATCTGGAAGGATTTTTCTTAAACATGGGCGACATGCTGGTGAAATCCGGCGATTGGCAAACTGCGCAGAAAATTTACGCCAACGCAAAAATACAACCGAGTTATGGCCAATGGAAATTTCGTGATGTGCTGGAACGCCGCATGGCCAACGCGCAAAGCAATGTAGAAATTTTCAACGCCGCGCAACCCGGCGCCGATAAAATGCATCAACGCATGATGTTCGATTCGCCGTTTAATTGTATGGCTTGTCACCAGGAATAACGACCTTGCCACGAAGCGCATGGTATCTGCCTCGCAGCGATGCATGGCCTGCAAGCCATTATCTACGCGCCTCCTGGCGAGGCTACTTACAGCGCGGCCGGCGCGGAAAACGCCTGCGCCAGCGTCGCGCCGCGGCCCGCTTGCCACTCTTCCATGAATGTCGAAATTTTCTCGGTCGGAATCGGCTTGGCGAAATGATAGCCTTGCATTTCGTTGCAGCCCATGGTGCGCAGCGCTTCCAATTGGCTCGCGGTTTCAACGCCTTCCGCCGTCGTTTTAAGATTCAACGCGGTGGCGAGTTGAATGATCGCACGCACGATCGCACTCGATTCGCCTTGCTCGTCGCGATCCAGTGCATGAGTAAAGGCGCGGTCGATTTTGAGTTTGTCCAGCGGAAAGCTGCGCAGATAAGCGAGCGAAGAATAGCCGGTGCCGAAATCGTCGAGCGCGACGTGCGCGCCGAGCGTACGCAAGCCTTTAATCGTTTCGCGCGCGCCGCTGCTATCTTGGATCAGCGACGATTCCGTGATCTCCAATTCGAGGCGATTCGCCGATAATTTCGCCTGCGTCAAGGCGTTCTTGATCGATCCAACTAAGCTGCGGCTGGCGAATTGCACGGCGGAAAGATTCACCGCAACGAAGATTTTTTCCGGCCAGCGCATCGCTTCCAAGCAAGCCTGTTGCAACACCCAATCGCCGATCGGCACGATCATGCCGGTCTCTTCGGCGATCGGAATAAACTCATCCGGCGGCAGCAAGCCGCGCTGGCCGTGGCGCCAGCGCAACAGCGCTTCGAATCCGACAATGGCGCGGGTGCGCACATTGATTTGCGGCTGGTAATGCAACTCCAATTCGCCACGCTCCAGCGCGTGGCCGAGCTCGGTCATCACGCTCAAGCGATGGCGCGCACGAGCGTCCATTTCTTCGTTGAATAGGCGCACCGTATCGCGGCCGGCATCTTTCGCGGAATACAGCGCCGCATCGGCTGCTTTGAATAATTGCTCGGCGCTGCTGGCGTGTCGCGGCGCGCAGGCCAGGCCGACGCTGGCGCGAATTTCAATGCGCACGGCGTTGATGTAACACGGCTCGCGCAGCGCGTCGAGCACGTGTTGGCCCAGGCTCTCACATTCGCCGTCGCCGAATTCGCCGGGCACGATCAGCGCATATTCGTCGCCGCCCAAGCGCGCCAACACCTGGCCTTCGCCGATCAGCGGACTCAAGCGCCGCGCTACTTCGCGCAACATTTGATCGCCCATTAAATGCCCGAGCGAATCGTTGACCGCTTTGAAATTGTCCAGATCCATCACCAGCAATAACAACGGCTGATGCTGCCCGCCGAGCGGCAGCGCCGCCTCGAGGCACGCTTGAAATTGGCGTCGATTCGCTAAGCCGGTCAACGAATCGAAATTCGCCAGCCGTGTCATTTCGATATCGCGACGCTGAATTTCCGTCGTGTCGGAACCGACGCCGCGCCAGCCGCAAAAACGGCTTTGACTATCCAGCAACGGCTTCGCCGTCAGCGCCCACCAGCGCAAATCATTACCCGCCATGACCGGCACCACTTGATCGCGGAACGCGCGCCGGCCATTGAGCCGCAACTGCAACGCATCGAGTGCTTGATTCTCTTCACGGCTCAAACTCGGGAAAGTCGCGCGCAGCAAGCCGATTAACGACGAGCCGGCGAGCGTCGCAGCGTCGCGACCGAGTGCTTCCGCCAGCCGCATCGACACATGATTTAGCCGCCCCGACGCATCGGTTTCCCACAACCAATCGCGCGACGAGCCTTCAAAGTCCTTCAGCAATAAACCGACCACTTGGCCTTGTTGCTCGGCGCGATGTTCCGCTTGCACGTTGGATATGAATAGGCGCGAATTCAGCAAGACGGTGACGGCCATTAAGACGCTATAAATCACCAGCATGACCAACAGCACCCAATAAACCGGGCCGTTCACCAAGATCAGCGCGATCGATGAACCGATACCCAGGCATGCGGTCCACAGTAGCCCGGCAGCCGGCACGGGCGCGAGCACGAAGGCGCCGGTGCCGATCAAGCCCGCTGTGACCGTCGCCATCAGCAGCCGATTGTCGACGTCCAATTGCGGCAGCAGCCAGATCACCGGCATCGCCAGCAGCGTCGCAACGATTCCCGACTGCCAAGCAAAACGCCGCAAATCGGCCATCTGCGCCAACCGCCCGCGCACTTTGCTCAGGCGAAAACTGCGCACGCTGTCAAGCTCAACCGCGACGATCAGCAGCACCCAAACGATCGCCACTAACGGCGACGCCAGACGATGGTAGGCGGAAGCAGTGGCGATCGCGATGCCGACGTTGGTCGTTGAGGTAAAGGGAATGAGTTGCAGCGCGGCTTGAAATTGCCGCGTTCTAATTTGCTGTGCCAGCGCCTCCGAAGCATCGCGCGCGTGCACACAATCGCGTATCCACTGCGTGATTCGCATTCTTGTATACGGGGCTGGCTTGCAGCGCAGCCTTTGAGTGTGAGCCGCGATTGTAACCTGACTTTTCCAGTCAGTGATGCATTGATATGGCCAGAAGCCTTATTTCACGCGCCTTGTGGCGTGGCATGTCCTAGACGGCATTGGTCCGATCACTCCTTGCCTACGGATTGGTCTCGGGCAATCAGCTTTCCCGCGATGTCCGCTGCGTATTAACTCGAGCTTGAGTTAACGTCTGCGCTTATGAGTAGTTGCGAACATTGGCAAAGACAATCTACCGATCGCATTAAAGATTCTCTTTGGTGCAATATCGATTGCACACTAGATTTTTATCTGTTCTGCCACAATGTCGATGAGCGCATATCCACTTAAGGAAGCTCCGATTTATTCCGACTTCGTCGCAATACTACGTTGCTCGTGAAAAATTGTTCCTTACATATCGAACATATGCTGCGTCACAATTTTTCGCTCGCGCCTTGTCTTGCCTTGTCCCCTTTTCGGCATTAGAACTTAAAATAAATCAGAGCTTCCTTAACCTAAATTAATTTTTCTGGGTCATCGCGCGTCACCTACTGCTTTTGGCCTAGGCCATTTGCCTTACATATTTGCGCTAGTAATTCCCCGTCGTCCGAATTAAACTCAAGTAGAGATCAGATTTTCTGTGCCATCGTAACTCAACCACTTGGAGGAAAAAATGAGCGTCAATCATCCGACAATTTTTCGATCAGCAGCTACCGTTTTGTTATGTACTTTTTCGTGCGTCTTTTCGGCACAATCCGCCGTTATCTATACATTCGTCGGCGCGCCATTGATCGCTCAGACAAGCAACGCTGTGTTCCCCGAAGTTACGACGTACCCTCCCGCCGCACAACCTCCACCATATGCGGCTACGCTATCTTTCGCCGCCCCACTGGCCTTCGGGGCAATGACCGCCATCAATGCGGAATTTGGTGGGTTCGATTTGGTAGGCGGGGCATCGCAAGGCAGTGTGCTTGCCTTCTCCGCGGACGCGGACCTTCCTCCCTTTGGCGCCCTTCCTATCCGTAGCGCGCCGCTGGATATTTACACAGCATCCATATTGGGCGATGAACTTCATTTGTTTAAGTACAGTACGGTCGAAGGTTCTATCACTACCGACGCAGCGGGAAACATTTCTGAGTGGAACCTCAATTTTATTCGGC
>JANOGO010000132.1:0-2840 GCA_031406045.1 Pseudomonadota bacterium | reverse complement strand
GCGGATCGCTTCATCGTAGCAATCACCGGTTTTAATGGCCTGATCAAAAATTGTGGGATTGGACGTGAGGCCTGTCACCGCAAATTCATTGATGTAACGGCTGAGTGTGCCGCCGGTCAGTAGCGCGCGCGTAATGTTGTCGAGCCAAAGGCTTTGGCCCAGATCGTGAAGTTGCTGTGTAGCGTTCATGTCATTGCCTTTTGCCCATCAGCCCGCGTATTGACCCTATCGAGCAGGAAAATCACGTCGTCGGTGGCCGTCATGCTTGCGCCCCGCCCGGTTTGGGGTTGTACCAACTGCCGTCTGCTGCCATGAGCACGTCAGCCTGTTTCGGCCCCCAGCTATGGCGTCGGTAAGGGCGAACCCGGTCGTGGTTATTAAGGACTGGGTCGACCACCACCCAGGCGGCCTCAACCGCGTCTTCGCGGGTGAAGAGTGCGCCGTTGCCGGCCATGGCGTCGCCCAATAGCCGCTCGTAGGGCGACTCCTCTCCCGGCCGTTCATCAACCAGGTAGAGCTCACGCTGGTCGCCGACGAACGCTTGCCCGGCGCGCTTGACGCGGGCGGCGAGGGCTACGGCGGCGTTTGGGGATAGACGGAAGCGCAGATAGTTGGCCCGGCCTGACACCGGGGCGGAGTCAGCGAACAAGCGCTGCGGCGGCGGCTTTAACTGCACTATCACCTCGGCGACGGTCGCGGCCATCCACTTGCCTGAGCGCAAATACCACGGCACGCCCTCCCAGCGCCACGAGTCGATGAAAAGCCGCAGCGCGCAGAAAGTCTCGACATCAGAATTTCTCGCGACGCCATTTTCTTTACGGTACCCAGCGTACTGGCCACGCACTACGTCGTTGGGCGTTAGCGGGCGCATAGCCTGGAAGACATCGGCTGTCTCGCCGTGCACTGCGCCAAAGCCCCTATAGCTTGGCGGCTCCATGGCAAGCAGCGCGACAATTTGGAACAGATGATTCTGGATCACGTCGCGCAGGCAGCCGGCGGTTTCATAAAACGCGCCGCGGCCCTCCACACCGAAATTCTCGGACAGCGTTATCTGAACGCTGGCTACGTAGTTGCGGTTCCAGATCGGCTCGAGAAACGAATTGGCGAAACGAAAATAGAGGATATTCATGATCGCCTCCTTCCCGAGGAAATGATCGATGCGGAAAATCGAGTCTTCGCTGAACACCGATCGGGCAATGCGATTGAGCTCCCGCGCGGAGGCGAGGTCCCGTCCGAACGGCTTTTCGACGATGACGCGCGCTTGATCGGCCAACCCCGAAACGCCGAGTCCGTTGATCACCGTCGAGAACAGCGAGGGCGGGATCGCAAGGTAGTGCGCCGGACGCCGGGCGCTGCCCAACGCTTGTCGGAGCGCTTCGAATGTACTCGGGTCGTTATAGTTCCCGCTCACGTATCTGAGTAGAGTGAGCAGGTGTTTAAGGGCCTGCTGGTCATCGATCCTGCCGAGTTTTTTTATGCTGTCCGTTGCCCGTTTGCGAAGCTGCGCCGGGCTCCACTTCGATGAGGCAACACCCACCACCGGGACGTTAAGAACGCCGCGCTTCGCCATCGCGTAGAGCGCGGGAAAGATTTTTTTGTCAACGAGATCTCCCGTTACGCCGAACAACACCAGCGCATCGGATTGTGCCGTGCCGGCGTTGGTCTTGTTCATCTCAGCTTTTTCCTTTCTTCTCGTCATGCCCACCGAACTGCTTGCGCATCGCCGACAACACCCGATTGGCGAAATCCGCCCCACCACGTGAGCTGAAGCGTTCATAAAGCGCGGCGCTAAGGACGGGCACCGGCACGGATTCGTCGATGGCCGCCGCAATAGTCCACCGCCCCTCGCCGGAATCGGACACGCGGCCGGCGTAGTTCTTTAGACCAGGGTCATTTAGTAGCGAAGTAGCCGTAAGATCCAGCAACCACGAGCCGATCACACTGCCTCGGCGCCAAACTTCCACGATTTCAGGCAAGTCCAAGTCGTATTGGTAATACTCCGGGTTCAGCAGCGGCGCCGTTTCGGCATTGCTCTCGCGTACACCCTTACCGGCGTTGGCGTTGCGCAGGATGTTCAGCCCTTCGGCATAAGCCGCCATGAGGCCATACTCAATGCCGTTGTGGACCATCTTGACGAAGTGGCCCGCGCCGGCTGGGCCGCAATACAGATATCCGTGCTCGGCTGGCCCAGGCGTACCCTTCTTACCAGGGGTGCGCGGCGCGGCCTTAACGCCGGGCGCGATGCTTTTGAAAATCGGGGTCAGGTAGGTGACAACTTGCTCCTCTCCGCCGATCATCAGACAGTAGCCGCGCTCCAGCCCGAACACACCGCCACTGGTGCCGCAATCGACGTAGTGTATGCCGCTGCGCTTGAGCGCTTTCGCTCGCTCGATATCGTCGCGGTAGTAGCTATTGCCGCCGTCGATGATGATGTCACCGGCCTCCAGGCGCGAGGCCAGTTCCTCGACTGTCTTGCCGGCCACACCGGCTGGAACCATCACCCAGACCGCGCGCGGTTTGGCTAGCTTCGCAACCAGATCGTCGATCGAGGCGGCAGCCCGGACACCGCGGCCTGCGATGCTCTTAACGGCTGCCGCGCTCACGTCGTAAGCGACACATTGGTGGCCATCCTTGGTCAGGCGCCGCACCAAACTCGCGCCCATGCGCCCTAATCCGATCATGCCCAGATGCATCTGGAATCACCTTCTAAACCGCCTGCGGCGTACGCTCTCACCTTGACCGAATGTTGTTAGCGCTATGTAATTGTTAACAAGCTTTGTTCCATCGTATGCGCCCAAGATTTACCGTACCGCATTAGATGCGACCGTTTTCAGATGCCG
>JANOGO010000105.1:0-5443 GCA_031406045.1 Pseudomonadota bacterium | reverse complement strand
GCGCTCACGCGGCCAACGCGTTCGCCTTGGCTACCCAACTTGTTGTGATACACCACACTCGCCAATTTCGGCAAACGCGATTCCAGCTTTTGCTTACGATCTTGATCGAAGAAAAAGCGGGCGTCGGCTAAGCGTGGACGAGTCACGCGCTCATTGCCATTGATAATATTTGCCGCATTGTCCAAGCGCATATTCGATACAATTAGAAACTTATTGGTGAGTTTCCCCGAGCTATCGAGCAATGGAAAATATTTCTGGTTCGCGCGCATGGTGAGAATTAAACATTCTTGCGGCACTTCCAAAAACACTGGCTCGAATTGGCCAACGTATACCGTCGGCATTTCCACGAGTGCCGTCACTTCATCGAGCAATGCTTGATACGCATCACCACTTTCCAGCAGCGCGCTTTGCACACTCGCTTGCGCGCGTAATTGGCGATCGATTTCGGTGCGGCGCTTCTCGAAACTCGGGATAACGCCGCCCTTGTTTTCGAGTTGCGCTTCGTAGTCATTCGCCGTCGCGAGCACAATGATTTTCTCACCCTGAAAGCGGTGGCCTTCCGTAACATTGCCCGCGACCAGACCGAGCGCGCCGACCTGAACAATTTCACTTCCATGCATCGCCACCAGGCGATGGACCGGCCGCACGAATTGCACCGTGGTCGCGCCATCGGCGAGCTGATAACTCATCACTTTCGGGATCGGCAATTTTTCAATCGCTTGTTCTATCGCCGCCAACAAACGCGTCGATAACGGTACGCCGGAAGCTAAATCTTTAAGTATCAGGACTTCGTTTTTTCCATCTTGCTCGCGAGTGACGCGCTCGCGAATGATTGCTTCGAAATCGGCATCGTCTTGGTAACCTAATGTTCCTAATTTCTTTTTCAGTGCGGGCGTCGCTTTGCTATTTTTATCAAGTGCGACGCTGACGGGCATGAGTTTGGTTCGCACTTCTTTCGGCAACGATTCGGCGCGCACATTCGTGACTTGCACCGCGAGGCGGCGCGGTGACGCGAAACCTGTTTTCGTCGCGCCCGCTGCCAAAAAATCGCTGCTTTCAAGGCCACGAAAAACCTCTGTCGCGAACGCTTCGCCCAGCTTTTGCAAGGCCTTCGGCGGCAATTCTTCGGTCACCAATTCGACGAGTAACGTTTCAGTCGTCATCTCAAGCCGCCTTTTGCGAGGGCGAGCCGAGCATCGGAAATCCTAAGCGTTCGCGCGATTCGTAATAGGCTTGTGCAACGCTACGCGCAAGATTGCGAATACGCCCGATATACGCCGCGCGCTCCGTCACGGATATCGCGCCACGCGCATCGAGCAAATTAAACGTGTGCGCCGCTTTCAGCACTTGTTCGTAGGCGGGCAGCGCGAGATTGGCTTGCATCAAGCGTTTCGCGCCTGCCTCAAAATCGTTGAAATGCCGGAGCAGAGTTTCGGCATCGCTGTGCTCGAAGTTGTAAGTCGATTGCTCAACTTCGTTTTGATGGTAAACATCGCCGTAAGTCAGCGTTTTCGTCACGCCGTTTTCTTCGCGCGTGGTCCAGACCAAATCGTAAACACTGTTCACGCCTTGTTGATTCATCGCCAGGCGTTCCAAGCCATAGGAGATCTCGCCGGTAATCGGTTTGCATTCGATGCCGCCGACTTGCTGAAAATAAGTGAACTGTGTCACCTCCATGCCATTGAGCCACACTTCCCAACCCAGGCCCCAAGCACCGAGGGTGGGGTTTTCCCAATCGTCTTCGACAAAACGAACATCGTTTTGCTTCGGATCGATACCAATTTCCGCTAATGAACCAAGATAAAGATCGAGGATATTCGGTGGCGAAGGCTTCAGCACGACTTGATATTGATAGTAATGTTGCAAACGATTCGGATTTTCGCCATAGCGCCCATCCTTCGGGCGGCGCGATGGCTGCACATAGCCCGCGCGCCACGGCTCCGGCCCAAGCGCGCGCAGAAAAGTCGCCGTGTGAGAGGTGCCGGCGCCGACTTCCATATCGTACGGCTGCAGTAACGCGCAACCCTGCTTGCCCCAATAGGTTTGGAGCTTGAGAATAAGTTCTTGGAAGGTCAGCATGTTCGGCATAAAGCAAGAATTTTAACTCAGTGTCGTGCCGCATAACTAACAAGACATAAAAATGCGTCTTTTTCCGCCTGGCGTTGTTACTCGACGTTGCGTAGGGCGCGCTATGCGGCCTCCTCGCGCCTCGGCAGACGGAAAAATCCATCATATTTGTTTGTCTCGTTAATTGTGACGCGCGCCACTGATCCCGCATGGGGAACTACGAATTCGATAGAATGCCTAACGGGAGTAGGTTTTCTCGGTTAACCATTTGGAGGCAGCTATGAGTAAGAAAGACGAGTACATGGCGCAAATGCAGTCGCAACTGAAAAAATGGGATGCGGAAATCGATGCGATGACCGCCAAGGCAAACGACATCGGCGCCGAAGCGCGCGACAAATATTACGATCAACTGAAAACGATGCGCGCCAGCCGCGAGGCCGTCACGCAAAAAATGCACGAAGTCACCGCAGCCAGCGAAGCTGCTTGGCAAGAAATGCAAAAAGGTATGGAAGGCGCGTGGGATTCTATGAAAGCCGCGATGGAGAAAATGACGAGTTCGTTTAAGAAATAAAATCGATTGGCCGGAGCGCCTTATCCTACTTGCCTTCTGGCGAGGCCTGCTTGGAGAGGCGCTCTGGTTGTTCGTCTCCAAGCAGGCAGTCAAAAAAATTAGTTCCCGTCCGCCGCCAATTCGCCGTGAACTAACCCGCCTCCAGTTTGATTGGTGCACCTCGAAGTGCTTCGATCGGCCAACTGCCGACTGATACGGTGCACAACGACTTTGTCAGTCCCGCAGCGCTAAGCGGTCATTCAGCATCGGATTGCAAATTTACGCAAAGCCGACTTTCGGATAAGTCCATGGTGGTCGTTTACCGACGTCCGACGTCATATAACGACAGAGGTCGCTGGTCAAGCGGTAACAGCCTGTATGATTGCGAATGCGTGGTTGCTCGCAAACGACAACGCCATAGGTGACGGGGAATATTTTTCGGTCTGGCGGATGGTCACATGATTTGGCAACACATTGTCATAGACTACGGCGATTGAAATTCACGCAAGACTCTTTCCTTTTGACTTAATTTGGGTTCTGCGTTGCGGTTTGTCCCAACCGATAAGTTGCCACCAAGCTGCATTAGAGTTGTACAAATTTTAGATCGCGCCAAACTTTGCGGATGACGCGGCACCACCAAAATTTCGCAACACCAGCCTTTTGCTTGCCAGGCACTATATTGTTTTCAAAAATGTAATCCCAATTTTTCTTTTCCAATGAATCAAGATAAAGCATCTCAATCAACGGTGGATCCTATCGTGCTGCATACGGATCAACCTGCAACGGGTCGGGACGATGCTCCAGACTTACTGAATCGCTATCCATTCGCTCAAAGCGTTTCGCATGCAATTCTAAGCTTGCCGGCCGATGTGGGCCTTGTCATATCCGTCGAGGGCCCATTCGGATCGGGCAAAACTTCGGTTCTTAACTTTGTGGCAAACGAACTTGAGAAAATCCCTCGAGAAAAACGCCCTATCCTTAGCAAGTTTGGGCCATGGACGATTGGATCTGCCGAAACATTGGTAAGGACGTTTCTTGTACAGCTGGCATCGGTGGTTGGCATGACACCGCACGCTAAACACGCCGAAGATGTTGCAAAGCAGTTAATTAACTACTCATCAGTCTTTAGTGTGTTGCGTCTTGTGCCTGGCGCGGAACCTTGGGCAACTATCGCAAAAGACTTGTTCGAGTCCGTGGGAACGGCAACGGATAAAATCAAGGATGTTAAGAAACTGGATCTGGAGGCCCAACGGACAAACGTTATCGCCTCGCTAAAAAAACTTGACCGACGGATAGTTGTATTTATCGATGATCTTGACCGGTTAGTTCCTGACGAGATCATCGAGATGATCCGGCTTGTCAAAGCCGTCGGCGATTTCCCTGGGGTGACCTATGTACTATGTTTTGAAAGGTCCAATGTAGTAGCGTCCCTCGAGAAAGCGAATCTTGCCAACGCAAATGCATTCCTCGACAAAATAATTCAAGTTAGACTAACGCTGCCGCTGGCATCGCGAGATGATCTTGCGGAGATTCTAAGTCGTGAGATCGAATCCCTGCCACATGAAGCCCAGGCGGACTATTTTACCGGGCTACAAGTGCGACATCAGGAGTTGTACTACTTTGGCCTAAGGTCGTTACTTGAAAACCCCCGTGACATTAAATTGCTGTTCAATCGCATTCGATTCGTCGAACCAGGATGTCGGGGCGAGGTAAATTTGGCCGACCTAATCAGCCTTGAGGCGCTGAGTATCAAGGCGCCGAGCGTGTATGCCCACATTAAGGATAACCCTGCCGCCTATGTTGGACAGGAAATTGGCAACATATTTACACTAAAACAGACCGACGAAATTATTGCATCATTTGCTCAAGAACGTGTTGACGCCCTTGAACAAGCACCTACTCATCTCAAACCACAAATTGAAAGCCTGCTAGTTCAACTTTTTCCTCATCTTCAAAAAAATAGCGGCGGGCTAACCGGGGAATACGCCGCTGCGCGCGGTTTGGTGGCAGCGCCCGATCGACTGGCCATCGCACTATCTGCTGGATTACCGAGGGGTGAAGTGTCATACCAAAGCGCGATTGATTTCCTGGTGAACCCAAATCACCGTGAACCAATTATGAGCGAAGCACTAAATAGGAATATCAAACGATTCTTTGAACATTTGAATCTCGCAATCCGCAGCACTTCCGTTATCGACCCAGAGGGTTTTATTGTCTTTGTCGGGAAAGCACTTGATACACCGATCGCGTCTAACGCGGACAAGGCGCCGTCCAATATTCTTGACGTGGGCGTAAGTCGTCCTGCCTGGTGGCTCGCTAAAGCGTGCTTACTCCAACTTACAGAAGAACATCGTAAGCAAGTTATCGGGTCGATTCTCAGCAATCCTGAAATGCTTTCCCTCGCTGCCAGCACCATTGTGTTTTTGCAAAGTCAGTTCAATAAAGACGCCAATCATGCAAATACCCCGGGCGAGAAGCCATGGATAAGCCCAGAGGAATTAACGAACCTGACGAGCATTTGGCTCCAAACTGCAAATTCCGCGATTTCCGACCGACGAGTCTACGCGGCAACGAAAAGTGGTCATATTTTCTACCTACTGGAGAAACTATGCCCTGACAAATTCACAAAATTCGTTCAGTCCATAATTGCGTCGGACAACGATCTTGATCGTTTCATGTCCGCGGTGGGGTATAGTGGTACCGATAGTGTTGGCGGTAGATATGTACAGTTTGACTCCGACAAACTTGCTAAATTGGGAGGAGCTGAGCGCCTAAAAGAACGGGCAAACGAAAGACTGGCAGACCAAAACATGGTGGGAGCGCTTC
>JANOGO010000102.1:0-4830 GCA_031406045.1 Pseudomonadota bacterium | reverse complement strand
GCCTGTTCGACAGAAAGAACTGTGTAAGTGCAAATGGTGGTGTAGTTACATACAGGTACAAGATGTACACAGAGTTTTTAACGTGGATGGAGTACCGGGGTCAAGTGTAACAACGTAAGCCAGTGGGCCTCCATGAAGGTGGTACATTAGTACACGTAAATTCTACGTATGGAGTGTTACGTCCAGAAAAAAAAAATGGCGCGCGGCTGCACACAAAAAAGTTTGGCGGAGAGCAAGAAGCGGTGAAGGAATCAACGCCGAACTAAAAGACAATAAGGGGTAAGCTGCAGCAGCGTTATCGAATCACTGCCAAACTTGCGTCGCTATCCATATCAATTTGATTCCTTAGCTCATTATAGAGTAGTTTGTGGTTTGAAAGCATATCACAGGAAGGAGATTATTTTGTGGAACTTGAAAAATAGTCTTGGTGCCTATCGCCTGATTGGTACTTCGAAAGGGAGGTATTCTTGCGGTTCTTTTTGTTCGGAGTGTTTATAACCATCGGCGGGCTTCGTCGCAAAGAGCGCTTCTTTTCATGAACCCGAATTGACCGGTATTTGTATCAATGACGGCTTGCCCCTCACCCCCTCCCCTCTCCCCGGAGGGGCGAGGGACTATTTCCCCTCTCCCGCTTTGCGGGAGAGGGCTAGGGTGAGGGTGGGCCTCGGCTATTTCTCTTCGGTCTAACCCGGTTCATGGTCCGTGGGCAGTATCGGCCGCGCCGATACAGGCAGCTCGCAGTGACCGAACGTTAAGATGAGGGCGATTTGCCCAGCGCATTGTCCAGTGCTATTATAACAATCGTTATAACGTATGGAGATGGCCATGCAGTCACTCAAACTCATTCAAATCGGCAATTCCGTCGGCGTAATTCTGCCGAAGGAAATCCTCGCTCGGCTTAAGTTAGAGAAGGGCGATACGGTGTTTGTGACGGAAACGCCGGACGGTTTTGCCGTCACGCCTTACGATCCTGCGCTGGAAGAACAAATTAATGCGGGTCGCGAATTTATGCGTGAGTTCCGCGATACCTTTCATCAATTGGCGAAATGACTTGGCGCTGGATCGATAAGCGCGCGTTATTATTGCTGCACAATGAAACGCTTGCGGAACATGGTGGCGCCGCAGGGATTCGCGACGAAGGTTTGCTGGATTCGGCACTTGCACGGCCGTTGAATTTAGTAGCGTACGGTGAACCCGATTTCGCTGACCTCGCGGCGAGTTACGGATTCGGCCTCGCAAAGAATCACGCATTTGTTGATGGCAACAAACGCGCTGCTTTTTTGGCGGTTGGTTTGTTCCTGGCGATAAACGGGTATCGGCTTCAGGCAACTCAAGCGGACGCTACGTTAACCATGCTCGCCGTCGCCGCAGGCGAAATGGCAGAATCCGCATTCGCCGATTGGCTCAGAGGCCACAGCGTTGCGCGAAAATCTTAGCTTATGCTTGAATTTTTCCCCGCCGTCCCGACATTAAGCGCTAAGGCGGATGCGCTTTGCATCTTCGCGCGAAAGGAAATGCGATGGGACGATTGTTAAAACTGAGCATGCTGTGGGGCTTTCTGAAGCGCGAAGCGGCGACGGTTTGGCTGCTGCTGCGTAATCCCAACGCGCCGTTCACGGCGAAAGTGGTTGCCGTCGCCGCGGCACTGTATTTATTTTCCCCGCTGGATTTTATAACCGACGCGATTCCGTTGCTCGGCTGGATCGACGATGCGATTATCGTCAGCGCGTTGTTGAGTTTGGCCTATCGTTTGTTGCCGGCGGAGTTATACGAATCGCTGAAGCGCCAGGCGGCAAAGCGCAGCGGCGATCAGCCGATCGATGTGACGCCAACGGCTTAAAGGGAGGTGTTGCGCACAACGCCTCTATTCTCCTGATGCCCTAACAGCCAATACTAGCGAGGCTTTCCAGGTAGCCCTCCGCATCCGAATGTGTCATTCCCGCGTAGGCGGGAATCCATTTGGCATTGGTTTTTCAAAGGCACTATGGATTCCCGCCTACGCGGGAATGACAAGTTTTGAGTCCTCGAATCAAAAATTGCGCAAGCGGGGGTTAGCGAACTAATTCGTACGACACAGCGCCGGAAATTCGGCGCGTAAGTTTGCGCACGTTGATTTGATTTCCGGCATCGATTGCGCCGGGCTGTTCGACTTTTATTAACGTCGTTGTGCCGTCGGCAAATGCTGAAAAACGCATAGCGGTTCCTCGAAAAAATTTATTGCTGACGATTATGCCGGTTTTCTATGCTTGCGAACAGTCCGCAAAAATAATTAAAGATGCCCTGAAAGCCAATATCCATGCGGCTCTCCAAGGCATTCGTGGGCTGTTTTGGCAGTTATCGCAAGAGCGGCGAACGGGCGAGGAGTAAAATCGCGCCATGCAACTCGCTCCACAAACATCAAAAGATATTTTTTCCCATCGCAAATATTGGGCTGCGCGTTTCGGCCCCGCGCCCTATTTGCCGATGTCGCGCGCTGAGATGGACGCGCTCGGCTGGGATTCTTGCGACATCATCGTCGTCAGCGGCGATGCCTACGTTGACCATCCCAGTTTTGGCATGGCGATCATCGGCCGCTTGTTGGAGTCGCAAGGATTTCGCGTCGGCATTATCGCGCAGCCCGATTGGCAATCCGCCGACGCGTTCAAAGCACTCGGCAAACCGAATTTATTTTTCGGCATCACCGCCGGCAACATGGATTCGATGGTGAATCGCTACACGTCGGATCGCCGCGTGCGCTCGGACGACGCCTACACGCCCGGCGACGTCGGCGGCAAGCGCCCGGATCGCGCGGTGATCGTCTATTCGCAGCGCGCGCGCGAGGCTTACAGCGGCGTGCCGATTATCATCGGCGGCATCGAGGCGAGCTTGCGGCGCATCGCGCATTTCGATTATTGGTCGGAGAAAGTTCGCCGCTCGGTGTTGGTCGATGCGAAGGCGGATCTGTTGGTGTATGGCAATGCCGAGCGCGCGATTGTTGACATCGCTCATCGGCTCGCAGCGAAAGAGCGCGTTCAAGACATCAACGATATTCGCGGCACCGCGTTTTTGCGCAACGCGACGCCGGATGGTTGGATTGAGATTGACTCGACGGAGATTGATGAGCCGGGGCCTTTGAATCCGGCTATTGATCCGTATGCGATGACGCCGACGGAGATAAAAACCAAGCAGCCGGACGCCCTCCCTTTTAAGGGGAGGGCGGGGGTGGGGATGGGTTCAGCGGCTGACGCGCAGTCGAAACCCATCCCCCTCCCAACCTCCCCCTTGAAGGGGGAGGAGGCGAATATTTCAGGGGAAGGAGGCATTGTTCCAGCGCCGCCAGAAAAACAAGGCGTCAGCGTCGTGCGCTTCATCAAGCAAGTAAAAAACGAAGACCGCGCGCGCAGCGTGATTCGCATGCCCGCTTACGAATCCCTTGTCAACGATCCGATTTTGTACGCCCACGCCTCTCGCATCCTGCACGTCGAATCCAATCCCGGCAACGCGCGCGCCCTGGTGCAGCGCCACGGCGACAAAGATGTTTGGCTGAATCCACCGCCGATTCCGCTGACGACAAAGGAAATGGACGGGGTGTACGAGTTTCCGTACAAGCGATTGCCACATCCGAGTTACGGCAAAGCGAAAATTCCTGCCTACGAAATGATTCGTTTTTCCATCGCGATTCAGCGCGGTTGTTTCGGCGGCTGCACGTTTTGTTCCATCACGGAACACGAAGGCCGCATCATCCAAAGCCGCTCGGAAAATTCCGTGATCCGCGAAATCGAAACGATTCGCGATTCCGTGCCGGGCTTCACCGGCGTGATTTCCGATCTCGGCGGGCCGACGGCGAATATGTATCGCCTCGCGTGCAAATCGAAAGAAATCGAATCGGCATGCCGGCGCCCATCGTGTGTGTTTCCGGCTGTATGTCCGAATCTGAATACCGATCATGCACCGCTGATTAGTCTCTATCGCCGCGCGCGCGAATTGCCCGGTATTAAAAAAGTATTGATCGCGTCCGGCGTGCGTTACGATCTGGCGATCGAGTCGCCGGAATATGTAAAAGAGTTAGCCCAGCATCACGTCGGCGGTTATCTGAAGATCGCGCCGGAAGCAATCGGCGAAGGCCCGCTGTCAAAAATGATGAAGCCCGGCGTCGGCGCGTATTACAAGTTCAAAGAATTGTTCGACAAATTTTCGAAAGAGGCGGGCAAGGAACAATATTTAATTCCGTATTTCATCGCCGCGCATCCCGGCACAACCGACAACGACATGCTCGAACTCGCGCTGTGGCTCAAGCAAAACGGCTTTCGCGCCGATCAAGTGCAAGCGTTCTTGCCGGGCCCGATGGCCACCGCGACAGCGATGTATCACTCGGGGAAAAATCCACTGCGCAAAGTCACGCGCGATAGCGAAGACATCGTGATTCCGAAAGGCACGAAACAACGGCGCTTACACAAAGCATTTTTGCGCTATCACGATCCGGAAAATTGGCCGCTGCAGCGCGACGCGCTAAAAAATATGGGCCGCACCGATTTGATCGGCAACGGCAAACGGCAATTGATTCCGAGCTTTCAACCGCTCGGCACCGGCCGCTCGCCGGAAGCGGCGCGCCGCGCCGATCGCAGCAAATCGTTCCGCACACAGCACACCGGCTTGCCAACGACACCGCGCGCGCCCGCGGTGCGACGGCCGGCGCAAGGCATCAATCCGGCAGTCGCGCTCGTACACACGTGGTGGGGGGAAGTGTCGCATTGACAAGATAGATAGCAACATTTACCAGACGGTATTCCGCTGACTGACTGATCCTCGTTGGTGTTTGTCCTCTGGAAAGTACGCGTCGTCAACAACAAA
>JANOGO010000091.1:0-1567 GCA_031406045.1 Pseudomonadota bacterium | reverse complement strand
ACGCTTCCGGGCGATTGAGCGTAATCAGCGCGAATTCTTCGACGCGGGTGAGTTCGACGGGCACTACGCTTCCTTCGCTTTTGCGGGATCGACCCAGCGCACCGCGGTCGGCGCGATGCGTCCGCTTTTCGCCCATTCGACTAACTCGCGCTTCAACACTTTGCCGCTTGCGGTGAGCGGGAACGCGTCGAGTTGAATGAAATACTCCGGCATGTCGAATTTGGATAAGCCCGATTGATGTAGGTGTTCGAGCAACTCGTACGCATTCACTTTCGCACCGTCGCGGGCGATAACGGCTAAGCAAACTTTTTCGCCGAGCCGCTCGTCGGCCACGGGAAACGCCGCGGCCTTTTGCACTTGCGTGTGCCGGTGCGCAAAATCCTCAATTCGCGCGGGATAAATGTTATGACCGCCGCGAATGATGAGATCTTTTTTGCGGCCGACGAAATACAAATTACCACGCGCATCGAGCCAGCCGAGATCGCCGCTCATCAAATAGCCGTCGCGGTTAAAACTATTTTCCGTTGCGCTTTGGTTGTCAAAATAACCCAGCATCAACATCGCGCCGCGGCCACCGATTTCGCCGACTTCACCGGGTTTGGCTTCGATATTTTCGTTTTCTTGGCTGAAGATTTTGACTTCATACACTTCACAACAGCGGCCGCAGGTTTTGACGATGGTGTCGCGATCATCGCTCGGCCGCGTATATTGGTGCGAGCCGTTTTCCGTCATGCCGTACACTTTTTGCGGCATGATGCCTTGATCGAGAAACGTCCGCACAGACTCTTCGGGAATCGGCGCGCCGGCCATATAAAAAACTTTGACGTTGCCGAGGCGTTTCAGATTCCTTTGCTTCATCGCCGCTTGAATATCCATCGCGTGGGTCGGCACGCCCATGACATAAGTCGCACCGCATTCGAGAATCCAATCGAGCGAACTCATGCCGGGCGGCGGATCGTTCAGCACCAACTCGCATCCCGCTACTAAACTTTGTTCCAGCCCGACTGTGGCAATGTGATGGCTGGTCGGGCTTAAGCTGAGCAAAATCGTGTTTTCGTTATGATGCCAATCTTTCACCATCGCGCGGCCGTTCGCGAGCAGCGTATTGTCGGAATGCATCACGCCCTTCGGCTTGCCGGTGGTGCCCGACGTGAAAGCAAGGTAAACGATTTTGTCGGGATTGTGGATGGGCCGCGAAGCAAGCGCGGCGCGGCTCCCAGGCATGGGAAAAGCCGCGCCCAGACTGCCTCGCAGGCCATTTTTGCCTGAAGACGCTTGATAGACGCGCTTCATGGCCGGTAACTCGGCTGCGAGGCTCAATATATTTTGTTCTTTACCGTTAGCGCCGTAATTCACCTGAGTCACGAGCGCGGATGAGCCGATGCTTTGCAATAATTCGATAATTTCTGCGACGGTGTAATTTTGATGCAACGAGATATTGCCAACATAGCCGTTTCGCGAACAAGCGAGCAGCGTGACGAACGTTTCGACACGATTCGGCAGCCAGATCGATACGCGGTCGCCCGCGTGCAAGCCCGATTCGTCGAATGCTGCCGCAACGGTGTCG
>JANOGO010000084.1:0-4224 GCA_031406045.1 Pseudomonadota bacterium | reverse complement strand
GACGCTTTGCATGTAAGTTTTGATATCAAGAACCGGCGAGTTCATAGCGTGACTCTGACGTACTTGCGTAAAGCACTATTCTAATCCACACCGGCAAGTTACGGAAATCAAACCGGTTTTCCGAAAAACTTCAAGGTAGGGTGGATCAAGCGAAGCGGATCCACCAATTAACATGTCATCCTGAGCGAACGCGAAGGATCTGCTTTTCATCGATGGTGGATCCGGCGCCCTGCGCCTTGATCCACCCTTCAAAGTTGTAGGTTGGGGTAAGGTACGAACCCCAACAATTCCATTTCACGACGCGTCGATGTTGGGGTTCGTACCTCACCCCAACCTTCGAGCTACGAGCGAACCACAATTACGCTTCAATACATGTCACATCTGACAGACGACGGTATTAAAGGCAATTTGTAGTATTCAACGCTTGTCTGCCCTTCGCGCTACCTTATAATGAAGACGTCATATTTCACGTAGCCGCCCTCACCAAGTTTTACCTCAACCACTTTATTAATCGCTTGCACGCTGTTTAGCCAGGCATATTTTTCGGACGAGGTCTGGAACGTGGGCGCGGTGATGAAGTACGGGATATCCTTAGTCGTCAACAATTCGCCCTTATTCAGTTTCTCGGCGCTTTCTTTTGAATGCTGGATGATGCCGTTATAACTAAGATAGATCAACTGATCGTCATCGGTCTTTATAGTTGCACGAACATCAAGCCGCAGCACGCCTGACGGCATTACACGCAGCCAGTCCGCGCCAGGCGAAACAAACTTACCGTTGATCTTAGGGCCTTTTGCCCATCCGCCCGGCGCGACGTTGACGATAACAAGCGAGTTATCGACCGCGTAGGGCGGCTCAAGTAAAGCCTTGTAGGTCATAAGATATTCGGTCTTGATCTCTGTAGTCTGGGCGTAGGCGGTAGAACCAGTGAGCACGAGCGCGAGGTTGAAAATACCAAGTCCAATGAGAAAGCTGAAGCGAATTGTCATTGCCATCCTCCGAATGTTGATGAACGAGTTGCGGGAACCGTCACTGGGCAAGCGACTTCGTCACATAAAAGCAATACGTTCTCGCACATCAAGGCTACGACACATTCAATCCAGGCGGCAATATGTCGAAAGTAGTATGTCGAAAGTAATAGGCCAACCACATCGCGCCGAACAGTATCATCAACTTCGCGAGCTTGGATAACTCGCGCCAGTTCGCGGCAAAGAAAGTAATTACCCCGGTACCGAGCAGCAGTACGCCCATCAATGCGAATGCCATCGTCAAATAACGCGTGGCTCCGCTCGCTTGAGTAGCAACGTGATCGAGAATCGCATGTTGCTGATCGGGTTGCACCCAGCCGCGCTCAACCCACGCGGGGATTTCTTGCTTTAAACGTTGCAGAAATTTGTTATCGCGCAAGGGACAATCGTTCTCGATGAGATGACACATCGTAACCCACCTACGCCAGCAGCGCCATTCCATGCGGTTCGTGGCGATGCATGCCTGGAACGGCACGCGGGGCGCGGCTCTGAAGGCCACACCACAAAAACGTAGCATGTTGGGCGGGTCCCACCCGCCAATCAAAACGACGAAATGGCGGGTGGGACCCGCCCTACTTACATTCTATTTTTTAGGAAAATCGGTGGATCCGCTTCGCTTGACCCACCCCTACATGTTCGGTGCCGCGATCCGCATCCCAAGCGCCAACATCTCGTCCCACAAATCGCCGCGTCGCACGCCCTTGATGATGCGATCGCATTCCGCAGCGTGAGTGAGCGCGGCTTCCAATGCCGATTGCGTAAATCGCTTTACGCCGCGCTCAATCAAGCCCTGCCGCGGGCCCCAGACGCGGGCATCGCGCAGCAATTGCGCCATCGGTTTGCCTTGGCTTTGGCCGATTTTTACTTTGAGCAGCGCGCGGATTTCTTCCGTCAAACTCCAGAGCAACAGCGGCGGCGCTTCGCCTTCGTCACGCAGGCCCTCGAGCGTGCGGGCAAAACGCGCGGCGTTGCCGCTGAGCATCGCTTCGCTTAAGCCAAAAACATCGTAGCGGGCGACGTCGAGCACGGCGTCTTTCACCATATCGAAGGTCAGCGTTCCTGCTGGAAACAACAACGCAAGTTTGCGAATTTCTTGTTGTGCAGCGACTAGATTTCCTTCGACGCGATCGACGAGAAATTGCAGCGCATCGCGATCAGCGCGCTGGTCCTGCTGCGCGAGGCGGCTTTGCAGCCACGCGGGTAATTGGCTGCGCGTGACTTCATCGGCGCTGACGGTCACGCCGGCATTTTCCAGCGTGGTGAACCATGCGCTGGCCAGCGTGGCGCGATCGAGTTTCGGCAGCGTAATCAAGCTCAACACATCGTCGCCAAGCGTCGCGCAATATCGCTCGATAGTTTTCGCGCCCTCGACGCCGGGCTTGCCGGTGGGGATGCGCAGCTCAACAATTTTTCGCTCGGCAAACAACGATTGATTGCGCGAACCATTCAACAACGTGGAACTATCGAAGCCGGTTTCCATCGTGTAGGTCTCGCGCTCGGTGTAGCCCGCTGCGCGCGCCGTGCTGCGAATGAGATCTGCGGCCTCCAACGCGAGCAAAGTTTCCGCGCCGTGAATGGTGTAAAGCCGCGCGAGTTTTTTCTGCTTGAGGTGGGCGCTAAGGTCTTCGCTGCTCAGGCGCATGGCTTATTTTTTCGCGGCTTGCAGGCGACGCAGTAGTTGCTGCACCGTATCGTTTTCCATATCGCGATAGAGCAGCGATTCTTCCGATTCTTTCGCGAGCACTTGGGCGTCGTTAAACGAAATCACTCGCTGCGTGACAATTTCGCTAGCGGGCAAGTCCGGCTCTTTTGCCGTGACGATGCGAAATGAAACTCGTTCGCGCAGCTCGTATTCCTGCGCGCGGCCCGCACCGGACAATGACAAAATTGATTTTTCTCGATTATCGGACAGTATGATCAAGCTAACTTCGGCATCCTCTTGGCGCTCGACCACTTTCACGCCACTGGATTTCAACACCCGCGTGAGCGAGCGCGTTAGCGATGTTCCGCTTGGCCCGCTGACATAGAGCGTCGAATAGGGCAAGGTCGCTTGGCCACGCAGATGGAATCCACAGGCTGAGATCGCAAGCGCCAACACGATCGAAAGTATCGCGCGCATTTAGTCTGCCCTTTCGGAAATCTCAATTAGATTTTGATCTGGGTCACGCAAATAGATCGATCGAATTTTATACGCCGCACCAGTGCGCAGCACCGGCCCCTCTTCGATCGGCCAGTTTTCCTGCTTGAGCTTCGCGATCACATTATCGAGCGGAACACTTGCGATAAAGCAAAGATCGAGCGAGCCCGGCGTCGGCAAATGCGCTTTCGGCAAAAACTCCTTGCCGGATTCGTGCAGATTGATTTTCTGCTGGCCGAACTTGAATGCCATGCGCCCTTCGCCAAAGGTTTCGAGTTGCATGCGAAGCAAATCGATGTAAAACGCGATGCAGCGCGCTTTGTCTTTGGTCGTGAGAACGATGTGATCTAAATGATCGATCATGGCAATGGCCTATACGACAACGTTTACCAAACGGCCCGGCACGACGATGACTTTTTTGATCGCCTGACCGGCGACGAACTTTTCGATGTTCGGATGTTTGCGCGCCAACGCTTCGATCGCTTCGCGCGTCGCGTCCTTCGCGACGGTCATACTGCCGCGCAGTTTTCCATTTACTTGCACGACCAATTCGATTTCATCTTGAACCAGCGCAGACTCGTCCACTATCGGCCACGCCAAATCGATTAATCTCGCGTTGCCCGGCCTCAATGTCCGCCACAATGCTTCGCACACATGCGGCACGATCGGCGAAAGCATCAGCGCGGTATTCTCCAATACCTCTTGCGCGACGGCGCGCGACGCCGGCGATTTATCCGTGAGCTTGCTTAAATGATTGAGCAATTCCATCACTGCCGCGATGGCCGTATTGAATTGCTGGCGACGGCCGTAATCGTCAGCAACTTTTTGTATCGTGCGATGCAATTCGAAGCGCAATGCTTTTTGTTCGGCATTCAAATCGCCGCCCGCGTAACGCGCAACGACGCCGTGCTCCACATGTTCGAATGCGATGCGCCATAAACGCTTTAAAAAACGAAACGCGCCGACCACACCTTCGTCGGACCACTCCAAACTCTGCTCCGGCGGGCTGGTGAACATCATAAACAAACGCGCGGTATCGGCACCGTATTCGTTAATGAT
>JANOGO010000076.1:0-2217 GCA_031406045.1 Pseudomonadota bacterium | reverse complement strand
GCCCGCACAAGTCGCGCCAGAATCGCTGCACGCCGTCGTGCTGGCGCTGCGCGGTGATTGGAAATAAAAATGTAGGGTGCAATTATGCACCATGGCGGCTCGGTGCATAAATGCACCCTACAAACCTAGCTCGCCAGAAGGCGCATCCCGCTTGCCTCTGCGAGCATGCAATGCTGCGACGCAGCATCCATGCGGCTTCCAGGCCTGCCGAAAAAAGATAGAATACCGGTGATGAAATTAACGATAAATTTTATTCATGGCTGATATTCAAACCCTGCGTCGCATCTTGAAAGAAAGCAAAATCATCGCCGTCGTCGGTCTGTCGGCGCAATGGCATCGGCCAAGTAACTTCGCGGCGAAATATATGATCGATCACGGCTACACGGTCATTCCGGTGAATCCGCAATACGACGAAGTCCTCGGTCAGAAATGTTATAAAAGTCTGCGTGATATTCCCGGCCCGGTCGACATGGTCGATTGTTTTCGCAAATCTGACGACATTGCGCCGCTGGCGGATGACGCCATCGCGATTCACGCGAAAGTGCTGTGGATGCAAATCGGCGTTATCAACGAAGCCGCCGCCGAAAAGGCCCGCGCCGCCGGCCTGGAAGTCATCATGGATCGCTGCGTAAAAATCGAGCACGGTCGCGCATTCGGCGGACTGAATTGGGCGGGCGTGAATACAAAAATTATTTCCGCTAAGCGGCCGCGGTATCTTCCTTATTAATTGTGAGGTGATAGGAGTGAGGTGTGAGGTGTAAATTCCCTATGCCGCGCTCTACACCTCACTCCTAACCCCTCACTCCTCACGCTCCCAATGGCTAACCACAAATTTGGATTCGGCACGTTGTGCCTGCACGCGGGACAAATCCCCGATCCCACCACCGGCGCGCGCGCGGTGCCGATTTATCAGACGACGTCGTTCGTCTTTGATAGCGCCGAGCACGCGGCGAGTTTGTTTAATCTGCAGACTTTCGGCAACGTTTACTCGCGCATCAGCAATCCAACCGTCGCGGCGTTTGAAGAGCGCATCGCGTCGCTCGAGAATGGCCGTGCCGCGCTTGCTTGCGCCAGCGGCCAAGCGGCGGAGATGATCGCACTATTGACCTTGGTGGAAAGCGGTGACGAAATCGTTTCAGCCAGCACACTTTATGGCGGCACCTATTCGCTGTTCTCGTTCAACTTCAAAAAACTCGGCATCAACGTTAAGCTCGTGGATCCCGAGGATCCGGAAAATTTTCGCCGCGCGATCACGTCTAAAACCAAGGCGATTTACGGTGAAACCATCGGCAACCCGCGTGGCAACGTACTCGATATCGAAGCGATCGGCGCCATCGCTAAAGAAGCCGGCATCCCGTTCGTGATCGACAACACGTTCGCCACCCCGTATCTGTGCCGCCCGATTAAGTTCGGCGCGGACATCGTCGTGCACTCGGCGACAAAATTCATCGGCGGCCACGGCACGACCATGGGCGGCGTCATTGTCGAATCGGGAAAATTCAACTGGGGCAACGGCAAATTCCCCGGCATGACCGAGCCATCAAAGGGCTATCACGGCGTGCGCTTCCACGAAACCTTCGGCGACTTTGGCTTCATCATGCGGGCACGCATGGAAACCCATCGCACCTTCGGCCCCGCGCTATCGCCGTTCAACGCATTCATGTTGCTGCAAGGCACGGAAACGCTGCACGTGCGCATGGAGCGCCACGTCGCCAACGCGCAAAAAGTTGCAGAATTTTTGGAGAGCCATTCGCTGGTTTCGTGGGTCAGTTATCCCGGACTCAAAAGCAGCAAATACTACGAACTCGCGAAAAAATACATGCCGAAAGGCGCCGGCGCCATTTTTACATTCGGCATTAAAGGCGGCCAAACATCAGGCGAAAAATTCATTCAGAGTTGCGAATTCCTAAGTCATCTCGCGAATGTCGGCGACGCGAAAACCTTAGTGATTCATCCGGCATCAACGACCCACCGCCAACTCTCCGAGGAAGAACAAATCAAAGCAGGTGTATCGCCGGACATGGTGCGCTTGTCGGTGGGAATCGAAGACATCGACGATATTATTTGGGACATCGAGCAAGCGTTGCAGAAATCACAAATGTAGGGGGCGTGTTTTAACCGGACCCAGAGAAACGAGTGTAAAAGACCCCCCACCAACCCAAGGACGGAAAATAACGACCCACCCCCCAATAGTTATAAAAGGGTTAGATAAACAAA
>JANOGO010000035.1:0-7486 GCA_031406045.1 Pseudomonadota bacterium | reverse complement strand
TAGCCCATCAACACCACCGGCGTGGTGTTGTCGGTTTTGCGAAATTCCGCGACATAGCTCAGAACGTTTTTAACCCCGACACCTTGCTTAATCGCGCGTTCGCTGGAACGCTGAATTGCCGGACCATCGGCCATCGGATCGGAAAATGGAATTCCCAACTCGATAATATCGGCGCCGGCTTTTACCATGGCGTGCATTAACGGCACACTCAGCGCGGGCGAGGGATCGCCGGCCGTGACGAACGGGATAAGAGCTTTCTTACCTTGCTGTTGTAATTTTGAAAACGTTGCGGCAATTCGTGACATGAAAAATCGAGATCTCGGTTATTTTTTTGACGATTAAAGCGTCAGCCCGGACGCCTGGGCAACGGTATGCATATCTTTGTCGCCGCGTCCGGATAAATTGACCAACAACACTTTATCTTTTGCCATGGTTGGCGCGATTTTAGCCGCGTACGCTGTTGCGTGACTGGATTCCAGCGCGGGAATAATACCTTCGAAATGACACAGATCGTGAAATGCTTGCAGTGCTTCGTCATCCGTTACTGCGACATATTCGGCCCGGCCTGAGTCCTTTAGATAAGAATGTTCCGGCCCGACGCCGGGATAGTCCAAGCCGGCAGAAATAGAATGAGTCTCCATGATTTGACCATTCGCGTCTTGCATTAAATAAGTACGATTGCCGTGCAAAATCCCCGGCGTGCCGGCCGACAGCGGCGCGGCGTGCTTGCCCGATGCCAAACTGATTCCGCCGGCTTCCACGCCGATCAACCTTACTTTGTCGTCGGTAATGTAGTCGTAGAAGATACCCATTGCATTGGAACCACCACCGACGCAAGCCAAAATCGCATCGGGCTGACGGCCCAGCATATCGGGCATCTGTGTGCGGCATTCTTTGCCAACAATGGAATTAAAATCGCGCACCATCATCGGATACGGATGCGGACCGGCGACCGTGCCGATGATGTAAAAGGTATTTTCGACATTGGTCACCCAGTCGCGCATCGCTTCGTTCAATGCGTCTTTTAGTGTCTTCGACCCACTCTCGACCGGGACAACCGTTGCGCCGAGTAACTTCATCCGATAAACGTTTTGCACCTGGCGCTTGATATCTTCCGAACCCATGTAGACGACGCACTCCAAACCAAAGCGTGCGGCCATCGTCGCGGTTGCAACACCGTGTTGGCCCGCGCCTGTCTCGGCGATGACGCGCGGTTTGCCCATGCGTTTGGCCAAAAGCGCTTGCCCCATGGTGTTGTTCACTTTGTGTGCGCCGGTATGATTTAAATCTTCGCGCTTCAAATAAATTTGCGCGCCGCCGAGCGCTTCCGACCAGCGCTTGCAGTGATAAATCGGGCTCGGGCGACCGACGAAATGTTTTAATTCGTACGCGAGTTCCGCTTGAAACTCAGGATCAGTGCGGATCTGCTCGTAATTTACGCGCAATTGCTCAAGCGCTTGCATCAACGTTTCCGCGACAAAGATGCCGCCATAGGGACCAAAATGCCCGCTGTTATCGGGCAAGTCATACATCTGCATTGCGTACTCCTCGCATAAATTGTTCTATTTTGCCGGCGTCTTTAACGCCTTTGTCCAACTCGACACCACTGGACACATCGACAGCCCAAGGCCTCACGGCACGAATCGCGTCGGTCACATTCGCCGGTTCCAGACCACCGGACAATATCACCGGCAGCGGTAAATTTCTTGGAATAAGCTGCCAATCGAAGCGCTGGCCGGTTCCGCCGTGGGTTCCTTCGACAAACGCATCGAGCAAGATCGCTTTCGCCGCATGAAACTCAGCCGCGTATTGTAGCAAATCCACGCCGGGCTTAACCCGAATTGCTTTGAGAAAGGGTACGCCGAATTGCGCGCAATATTCCGGCGACTCGTCGCCATGAAACTGTAAATAATCCAGCCGTATGGTTTGTAGCACATTGCTTACGGTCGCAACGTCTGCATCGACGAACAATCCGACCGTGCTAACAAATGGCGCAATGGCAGCAGCAATTTCGCGCGCGTGGGCTGGTGCGACATAGCGCGGGCTGGGCGCATAAAATACCAAGCCGATGGCATCGACGCCGAAGCTTGCTGCCGCAAGTCCATCTTCGATGCGCGTAATCCCACAGACCTTGACTCGAGTAGCCATGGCTAGAGCATTAACTCCATCAGCAGTTCCTTTTGAACCAATGCCTGTCGTTGCGGCAAGGCCCAAAGTGCGTCGTATTCGATTCGCGTCAAGTACAATCCATCCGGCGCGAAAGTCGGCGCGGCGAGGTCGCGATTGCCGGCGTGTAATAGGCCCTCAATCCATTCGACGCTGCCACGATTGCTCCCAACGTAGATCAGGCTTCCAACCAAATTACGCACCATATGATGCAAAAATCCATCGGCGTGAAGATCGAACAAAATATAGTCGTTGTGGCTCTCGATGCGAAACGAATGCAAAGTCTTGATCGGCGATTTTGCTTGGCATTCGGACGACCTAAACGCGCTGAAATCCCGCCGTCCAACGAAACATTGCGCAGCGCGTTGCATCGCGTCTACGTCCAAAGTCTGGTGGTACCAACCGACGCGACCGGCCGCCAACGCGGGGCGCTGCGGCCGATTCAGCAAAATATAGCAATAGCGCCGCGCCTGCGCGCTAAACCGTGCGTGGAAATCATCGCCTACCGGGCTTGCCCACAACACAGCAATATCGCTCGGCAAATTAGCGTTGGTTCCGCGCACCCACGCGCTTAGCGGGCGCGATACGTCCGTATCAAAATGCACCACTTGTTCGATGGCATGCACGCCCGTGTCGGTGCGGCCGGCACAGGTGATACGGATCGGTTGTTCCGCTATTTGCCGCAGCGCGGCTTCGACCACATCTTGAATGGCGCAGCCATTCGGCTGCGATTGCCAGCCGCAATAATGCGCACCGTGATACTCGATCCCAAGCGCGATTCTCATAGATGGAATTATTTTGCCGGAGGACGGCGTTGCTGCAAACCGATCAGGAGTTCACGCGCTTTGCGGCCATCAAGTTGGTTGAGGTAATTCAGCGTCAAAGTCAAGCGCCGTGCCAGTTGCCGAACATTCAATCCAATTCGCTCAAATGGCGAAAATAATCCGACGAGGCCTTGCACCAACTGATCGGCAGACAACCCGCGCAGCGCGAGCCGCAACGCGAGCAAAGCAAGCAACAACCGCAACGACTGCATCGCGCCTACGGTTAGCCCCTCCCAGGTCGGCGCCCAAATATCGAACGGTAGTATTCCGGTGCCGGCAATCGTGTAGCCACTGATGATCGGCGGAACGATCAACAAGTAACGGGCACGGCGCACCCAGCGCAGCGCAATGGAATCATTTACCCAGATTAACCACAGGCCCAGAACGAGGATGGTAACAACAAGCGGATAAAAACCAAGGGCTGAACTTAAAACAATTAAGCTCAGCCCCAGAATAATACGGATTGCGGGATGAAGTGCCATGCCGGTACGCGCCTTTTCGAGCGCACAGTGTATCCGGCTTAGGCTTGCGCGGCGAGTTTTTTCGCTTCGTCTTGCTGCTCGGGCGAACCTTCTTTAATGACTTCTTGAAGGATTTCAATCGCACCTACTTTGTCGCCAATTTCCAAGTAAGCACGCGCGAGATCAAGCTTGGTTTCGGCGCTTTGCCAACCGCCCCCGCCACTCGACGGTGCCGGATTACTGCCGCCCGAACCTAAATTCAAGTCAATGTCAGAAAGATCCAACGGCGGCAGGTCGACCGAAGAACTCATCATCATCGGCGATGCGGTGGAGTGGGTCGATTCGTCGTCGTGGCCTAAATCGAAATCCAATCCACCGTCGATGTCCATCGTGCTCCCGGCTTTGGGCGCGAGCGCCGCCGGCTTGGGGGTATCCAGATCAAAATCTAACACGAACGGGTCACCCGCCACCGCTGGCTGCGCGGAATCAAGTTCGATATCGCCCTGGCCCTGATCCTCGGCACTGCCGAGGTCAAGATCCAACGTCCCGGTATTCGCGGAAAGATTCCCTGCGGAAATTGATTTGGGTTCCGATGCGGTGGCGTCAAAATCCAAGTCCAGATCCAACGGCGCATTCGATACGATCGGCTCTTTAACGGTCAGCGTATCGCGCATCGACGACGGAACCTCTTCCGTCGGCTTCGGCGTAGGCTGCGCCTCACGATTCACTGCGCGGACGACTGTGCTGTCTCCTGACCGCGCAGCGGTCGAGGTGATATTAACCGCTGCGTAAAGGGCATTAGTCGCATCAAGCTTGCGGCCCATTTCGGCGACTTTTGCCCACAATGGATGTTGTGCGCCGATAGTACCGTGCAATTGCTTAGCGACGGTCTCAAAGGATTGAGCGCTCTTACGATTCGAGTAGATCTCAAGCAACTTTAGCGGAATTTCATAGCGCGACGCGTCTTTGACCATCGCTTCTTTCAAAATCTCTTCCGCTTGCGCATCGCGGCCGTAGGCGATGTAAACGTCCGCCTCGGCGACCGGATCGACCTCATCCGTGTCGATGTTACCCGCGCCGACTTTATCGAAATCGCTTAAGAAGGAGCTGTTACCACCCTCCGGCGTCAATGTTGCCGGGCCAGGCGGTGGCGCTGCTTGGCCAACCTTGAATCCACCGGGAATAGCGCCGGTCGCGGTGAACGCGCCTAATTGCGCGTCTTTACGCTTGCGGAACTGACGATAGCCCAAGAAGCCAAACAATCCCAAAATGCCCGCGCCGGCTGCCGGAATCAGCGGGTTATCCAATAATCCATCGAAGAAGCCGCTCTGCGCAACCGGCTCCGGCGGCGGCATAATGCGCTTCGGTTTCTTCGGCTTGGCGTCGACAGCGGGTGTGCTCGGCGTTTCCGCAGCGACCGGCGGTGTTTGAATTTCCGGCGCCGGTTTTACCTCGGGCTCCATCACTTTTGGATCGCTCGGCGGCGTCACCATCGCGGTCGGTTTTTCAACTTCCGGGGTTTTGATCGCGACCGGCGGTTGAGTTGCGGGAACCGGGGAACCTTTCAACTCCAGCAATCGCCGCATTTCGCCGATTTGTTTCTCAAGCTCGGAAATTCGGTTACGTGCATCGTCTAAGGCGCGATCGCGCGTGGCCAATTCTTCTTGCATTGCGTTGAGCTTCTCTGCGCCCTTACCGGCCGTGCCTTTGGTCGCTTCGGTCTGGCCCTTCGACAGTTTCAATACATCTTTACCGGTTTCGGCCGGCGCTTTATCTTCAGTTACTTTGGTATCGATTGCGCCACCTGCCGTTTGGCCCGATTTCGCACCGCGCGCGGCGCCGCCAGAAGCGATATTCGCCAGACGCTTGCGATAAGTATTCCAATCAGCCGTTTGCGCGACCACTTCGCGTTTCGCGACAGCCGTTTCGACTTCCGCGGCCGTTGCGCTATCGGGTACTTTCAAAATCATGCCGGTTTTAAGGCGGTTCATGTTGCCGACAAAGGCGCCCTTATTCTCGCGATACAGCGACACGAGCATTTGATCCAAGGTCACTTCGGCGGGACGCGTCGATTCGGCAATACCGCGCAGCGTTTCGCCGGATTTCACCGGGCCGTAGGTATCGGCAGATTCTTTCGCAGCCGAGCTCGCCGACGCGGCACCGGCCTTGGTTTCCGGCGCAGTTGGCTGTTTCGCGCGGGCTGATTCCGGCGCCGGTGTTGCCGCGCGCTTGCTAACGGGTGCCGGCGCTGTTGCAACTTGCGGTGCCGTAACCGTTGGTGTTTGCGATTTCGCGACGTTATAACCGGGCGGATCGAGTAGCACCGGATATTCGCGCAACAACCGGCCCGACGCCCAATTCAACTCGATCAGCAAATCAAGGAATGGCTCGTTAATCGGCTGATTGGTCACTACCTTTAGGTAAGGCTGACCATTCGCGCGCTTCTCGATTGCAAAGCGAAATGCGCCGACGCCATTGGGGTATTCGACGCTTGCGTCGCGGTAGGCGTCTTGCGAGGCCAGGCGCGCGGCGAGCGTCGGAAATTCTTCCGCGCTCACCGATACTAAATCGATCTCAGCCAAGAGGGGCTGCCCGAGGGCAGACATCACGTTGATTTTTCCTAAACCGGCCGCCGTAGCCAGGCTTGGCAACATCGAAATAGCGGCAATGATAGCCGCTCGGCGAAAGAGTTTATTTCCTCGCATATCCGATAGTTTCACTTTAAGTTGATCTAAGGTTTCAAAATAACATCAATCAGTTACAGATGCAAGCTCAAAACTACTGTAATAGTCTGCCCTAATCAGTAGGGTTGTCAACCAAAATCTTGATTTATTGGGTCGAATGGCGCTTAGATGTCGTGTTTCTGACAGCAAAAAAATATTTTGCGTGAACTAGGGGAAAACTCTGAACGGCTAAGGCCCCAGGTTTCAGTCGATCAGGATTCGAAGCATGCGCCGTAATGGCTCGGCGGCACCCCACAACAATTGATCGCCGACGGTAAACGCGGTGATATATTCGCCACCCATCGGTAACTTGCGCACGCGCCCGACCGGCGTAGTGAGCGTGCCGGTGACCGCAGCGGGCGTTAACTCGCGCAGGCTCGCGTCGCGAACATTCGGAATCACCTTGGCCCACGGGTGAGCTTGGCCGAGCATGGCGTTGATTTCGTCCAGCGGCAGATCGCGATTGAGCTTGATCGTCAACGCTTGGCTGTGGCAACGCATCGCGCCGATGCGCACGCAAACGCCATCGACCGGAATCGGCTTGGCCGTCGTGCCGAGGATTTTGTTCGCTTCGGCCATCGCCTTCCATTCTTCCTTACTTTGGCCGTTGCCAAGATCTTTATCGATCCACGGTAACAAGCTGCCGGCGAGCGCGTAACCAAAATTGGCCGTCGGCATTGACTCGCTAAGCAAGGCATTCGAAACGCCCTTATCGATCTCAAGAATCGCGGCGGCAGGATCGTCCAGCTTGGTTTTGACGGCCGCATGGACTGCGCCCATTTGCGCAATAAGCTCGCGCATGTTCTGCGCGCCGGCACCGGAGGCGGCCTGGTAGGTCATGGCGGTAATCCACTCGACATAGCCGTGCTGAAATAGCCCCGACAACGCCATCAACATCAAACTGACGGTGCAATTGCCGCCGATGTAAGCCTTGCCGCCGGCCTTCAATGCGTCTTTGATGACATGTTGATTGACCGGATCAAGAATGATCACGCTATCCTTATCCATGCGCAGCGCCGAAGCCGCGTCGATCCAATAACCATTCCAGCCCGCAGCACGCAACTTCGGATAGATCTCGTTGGTATAGTCACCGCCTTGGCAGGTGATGATGATGTCCATCGCCTTAAGTTGCGCGACATCATTGCCATCGGATAACGGCGTGCCTTTGGATTCTTTCGGACCCGGCTTACCCGGAACCGACGTCGAAAAAAACACCGGATCGACGTGATCGAAATCCCGCTCCTGGTTCATGCGCTGCATTAGCACCGAACCAACCATACCGCGCCAACCGACTAGACCTACTTTTTTCACA
>JANOGO010000047.1:0-4181 GCA_031406045.1 Pseudomonadota bacterium | reverse complement strand
CGGCGGCGTGGGCAACGATACCTTGACGGGTATCAATGGCAACGATGTTTTTGTTTTCGCTTCGATTGGGTTCGGGCAAGACCAGGTTACCGACTTTGATTCCAACCCCATCAGCGGTCAAGACATCCTTGATATATCCGGACTCGGAATCGACAGCGGCACATTCGCTGCATCGGTATCCATCGCAGCGTCGGGGCTTTCGGACACGTTAGTCACTATCGGTGGCGACTCGATCCTACTGGCTGGTGTATCCAGCGGGACCGTAACGATCGATGACTTTTTCTTAGCATCGCCAGGCTAAGGATAACGTAGCGACAAATTCGCGGTGTGCGGCATGCACTAGCCTCACACCGCGAGCTTGAAGCGTGCCCACTCAATTTAACTAAACCCGATTCAAAATGGATTCTTCAATAATCGATAACAAACGGGAGTCTGGCAAATGAAATCTCTATGGGTCGAGCTACGCCCGCGACTGGGCTCCATCGCGGCGTTTTCGTTTTTCATCAATCTACTGTTTCTCGTACCGGCAATTTTTATGTTGCAGGTATTCGATCGTGTTTTGCCGAGCAACAGCCGCGAGACACTGATTGTATTGGTGGCCGGAACCGCTATCGCGCTGGTGATCCTGCTGTTTCTGGATTATGTACGTAATCGTCTGCAAAACCTGCTCGGCAATATTATCGATGAGCATCTTTCGCCACCGGTGGTCAGCGCAATCGTAACGCAGACCGCGCGCGCGCCCCACAATGTGCGCAGCGATGGCATTCGCGACGTTGCCACATTACGAACTCTGTTTTCCGCAAACGGATTGATCGCGCTGTTCGATGCGCCATGGGTGGTGATCTATGTCGCTGTGATTTGGCTGTTTCATCCGGCGTTAGGGATGGGCGCCGCGTTCGCCGCCATTTTGATGTTGACCCTGGCATGGCTAAACGACCGCGTTAGCCGCGGCGTGCTGGACGAGCTGCAGAAAGAGGGACGCCGCGCCACGCAGTATGTCGAGAGTTCGTTGCGCAATGCCGAAGTGCTGCAGGCGCTTGGCATGACCGAGAATTTGCTGTCCCGCTGGCGCAAACTGCAACAACAGATCGCTGCAACGCAAACCAGCGCAAGCCGCCGTACCGTCTCGTTTACCGCGATTACAAAATTCCTCCGCCAAGCGATTCAGATCGGCATGCTCGCATTGGGCGCGTACTTGGTGCTCACGCAACAGGCCTCGGCGGGCATTATGATCGCCACCACGGTGTTGCTCGGCCGCGCGGTACAGCCGGTCGAGCAACTGGTGGCCAGTTGGCGTATGTTGACCGACGCGCGCAGCGCATACCGGCGTCTGTCGGACTTGTCGGCGCATTTTGAGCGCCAGGAACCGCGCGTCACCATTCCCCGCCCGCAGGGATTGTTGACGGTCGATAATGTTTCATTTCGCGCGCCGGGAACTGAGAAACCCATCTTGGTTAACATTTCCTTTAGCCTTGCGGCCGGCGAGGCGCTCGCCATTTTAGGGCCGAGCGCCGCAGGAAAATCAACGCTAGCCCGGCTCTTAACAGGAATCTGGTCATCTTCAACCGGCGCGGTTCGCCTGGATGGCGCCGACCTTGCCCATTGGCCCCGGCAAACCCTCGGTCCATGGATAGGCTACGTTCCTCAGGATGTCGAATTATTCGACGGCACCGTTGCCGACAATATTGCGCGCCTGGGCGAAGTCAATTCCGAAACGGTCGTTGCCGCCGCGAACCGCGCCAATGTCCACGAAATGATCCTCGGCCTCGAACACGGTTACGACACCCGAGTAGGTGAGCAAGGTGCGCGCCTCTCGCCGGGCCAGCGCCAGCGTATTGCTCTGGCTCGGGCGCTGTACGGCGATCCGCGTTTAGTGATCCTCGACGAACCGAATGCCAATCTGGATGGCGAAGGAGAAATCGCACTGGCCCAAGCCATGAGCGGGTTGCGTAATGAAGGCATCACTTCGATTGTCATCACCCATCGGCCGTCGCTGATCGCACACGTCGACAAGATTTTGATGCTGAACGGCGGTCGTGTACAAAAATTTGGACCAGCCGGCGAAGTGATGAAGGCGCTACAGCAACAAGCCCAGGTCATATTGAACGAAAAAGCGGCGTAAACGACCGCATAAATTCGAAGGATAAAAAAATGAAAATTACTCAGATCGATCAACATCCCGGCTTCACGCCTCGTACTAGTCAAGAGCACGCGAGCCGGATTATTCGGGGCGGTTGGTTGATCATCTTGGGTGGTGTCATACCCATCGGTCTGTGGATGGCATTTGCTCCACTGTCCATGGCGGTGATGGCGCCGGCATTTGTCAAAGTCGATCTAAACCGCCGTCCGGTGCAGCATCTGGAAGGTGGCATCGTTCGCACCGTGCTGGTTCGCGATGGCCAGTACGTGAAGGCCGGTGATCCAATACTAGTATTAGGGGACGTGGGTGTGGATGCTGACAGCAATCGCTTGGCGTATCGAGTTAACTCGGAGCGGGCGGCGCTGGCGCGGCTTGATGCGGAGCAAAGCCTGGCCAAAACCGTGATCTTTCCCGCCGATTTGCTGGCGGCCGCAAAAAAAGATAATCGTATAGAACAGGCGCTGACCAAAGAAACCGCGCTGTTCGATGCGCGTCGCAACTCGCTCGGCAGTGAAGTTGCACTAATGAAACTGCAGCGCGAAAGGGTGGAACAAGAAATCGTCGCACTGCGTGCACAAATCGGTCACGCGGTCAGTTCGCACAATTCGCAAGCGCAAGCACTCGAAGCCAACCGGCGCCTTTTGAAGGGCGGCTTTATCGCCCCCACGAGAGTCGTGCAATTGGAAGCCGGGCTATCCGACTATGCAGTGAAACTCGAAGAACGCCGCTCGGAACTCGCACGGGCTTATCAACGCATGGGCGATATCGATTTGAAGATTAAGTCGGTTCAAAACGAATACGCGAAAGCGGCGAGCGATCAATTGAAAGTAACCGCTGCGCAACTGGCCGAGATTGAACAGGAGCGACGTAAATCGGACGATGCGGCCGTTCGTCAGGTCGTCACGGCACCGGCGAGTGGCAAAGTCATCGACTTAAAATTTACGTCGCCCGGCGCCGTGGTGCGTGCCGGCGAGCCGATTGCCGAGATCGTCCCAAGCGATGCCAAGCTCATGATCGAAGCACAGATACGGCCGGAAGAAGTCAACAACGTACAACAAGATCAGCGAGCACGCATCAAGTTTACGGCGTTTAAATACCGCAATTCTTCTATGGTCACGGGGAAAGTTACCTATGTTTCGGCAGACCGCTTGATTGATCGGGCCAGTAACCTGCCGTACTACAGCGCGATGATCTTAGCCGACAGCGATTCGGTGCAGGCCGCCGGCGCCGATCTCAAGTTACAAGCGGGCATGCCGGCCGAGGTTTACATCGAGGGATCCACGCAAACGCCGCTGCAATATTTGACGGCGCCGATTACCGATACCGTACGTAAAGCGGGGAAGCAAATGTAATTTTTGGCGCTGACCGCAAGGGTGTTTTATCGTCGGCAACGACGTCGAATTCAGGGTGATCTGTAGTTAAATCAACAAGAAAATAAGCAGTGCCGACAATGATTGGCCTGTCACGTTCAAAAGGAGCAATTTCGATGAAAAGATCGAGGGTATTTTCATCTGCTACCAATCCGGGCCGCAGAATGTTTTTCAAAGCCAGCGCGGCCGCGACCGGTGCGATGGTGGTTTCGTCGAAGCCAGCGCAGGCGCAGGTCGCCCCAATTATTCTGCCCAGTCCCGCCACCACGCCGTGGGTGCAAGATCTGCCGGTCTATACGCCCAAACAAGCGGTCGACGGCGCCCTGTCTCCACCGGCGACCGGCGCGCGGCTCGAGGGCAGCGGCGAATGCGGGCGCGACCATCATCAAGCTTGGGGCCGATTCCCACCACAGAAATTCTACGACATGCGCGTGCGCACGGCGCCGCATCAGTTTCACCCCGAATATCCCACGCAAACAATCTGGGGTTACGACGGCATCACGCCCGGTCCCTTGTTTCACGCCCGCTATGGCGAGCCGATCGTTGTGCGTATCCACAACGATTTGCCCGCTAACCTGCAAGGCCCCGGTTCGCCGGAGATTGCCACGCATCTGCACAATCTCCACACCCCCTCCACCAGCGATGGTTTCCCTGGCAACTATTACAGCGCA
>JANOGO010000424.1:0-3544 GCA_031406045.1 Pseudomonadota bacterium | reverse complement strand
GCCAAACTCCCCATTCCCATACCGCCATGGGCGTGACAGATCGCGCAAGCCAATGCATCCGCCGCATCCGCCTGCGGCGCCGCGGGCAAGTTCAATAATCGTTTGACCATTTCCTGCACTTGTTCTTTCTTCGCGTGGCCGTTGCCTACGACCGCTTGTTTGACTTGCAATGCCGTGTATTCGAATACCGCTAACTCTTGCGCGACTGCGGCGCAGATCGCCACGCCACGCGCCTGTCCGAGCAGCAGCGTGGATTGCGGATTGACATTGACGAAAACTTTTTCGACTGCCACATGCGCCGGCTGATAAGTCGCAATTATTTCGCGCAAGCCCTCCCAAATCGTTTTTAATCGTGCCGGCAAATCTTCGGTCGCCGCGGTTTTGATGGCGCCGCTCACCACATAGGTCAAGCGATCGGATTTATCGAGCACACCAAAACCTGTCGCCCGTAGCCCAGGGTCGAGGCCCAAAACGCGCGTTGTTACCGTCGCTATAGGATTCGCTCCCGCACCTTATTCTTCAATGATCGCAGTCGTGTAAACATCCTGAACGTCATCGAGCGCCTCCAGTGCATCCAACAATTTTTGCATTTTCATCGCATCGTCACCGCTCATCTCGGCTTCATTCGAGGGCTTCATCGTGACTTCTGCAAACTCCGATTTCAGGCCCGCCTTAGCAAGCGATTCTTTGACCTGCGCGAAATCATACGGGCCGGTCACGACTTCAAAGCTACCGTCGTCGTTACTGATGATATCTTCTGCGCCTGCGTCTAACGCGGCTTCCATTAGTTTGTCTTCATTGGTTCCCGGCGCGAACATCAGTTGTCCGCAATGCTTAAACAAAAAGGCAACGGAACCGTCCGTGCCCAAATTGCCGCCGTATTTGGTGAACGCGTGACGCACGTCGGCAACTGTGCGCGTTTTATTATCCGTCAGGCAATCGACCATCACCGCCGCGCCGGCGATGCCGTAACCTTCGTAACGAACTTCTTCGTAGCTGACACCTTCTAACTCTCCGGAACCGCGTTTCATGGCGCGCTCGATGGTGTCCTTAGGCATATTGTTTTCGTAGGCCTTATCGACCGCCAAGCGCATGCGCGGATTGGCGCTGATGTCGCTGCCGCCTAAGCGTGATGCAACGGTAATTTCTTTGATCAAGCGCGTGAAAATCTTGCCGCGCTTGGCGTCGGTGGCCGCTTTTTTGTGCTTGATATTCGCCCACTTGGAATGACCTGCCATACTTGACCTACCCGGATTTTTAACGAGGTAATGATACCATCTCGAACTATTCGTACAGTGATCGGAACACTATGACTGAGCCATTATTAATCGCGAAAAGCAACATCGATTGTTTCCTACTGCCACAGATGGCCAACCGCCATGGCCTGATCGCCGGCGCCACCGGAACCGGCAAGACCGTGACGTTACAAGTGCTTGCCGAACACTTTAGCAACATCGGCGTGCCGGTATTTATGGCCGACGTGAAAGGCGATCTCACGGGAATTAGTCAAGCGGGCGGCAATAATCCAAAAGTATCCGAGCGCGTTAAGCAACTGGGGCTCAGCGATCACAAGCCGAGCGCCTACCCGGCGACGCTCTGGGATGTATTCGGCGAGCAAGGCCATCCGGTTCGGGCAACGGTATCGGAAATGGGCCCGCTGTTATTGGCGCGCATTCTGAGTCTGAACGAAACACAAGAAGGCGTGCTGGCGATGGTATTCAAAATCGCCGATGACAACGGCATGTTGTTACTCGATCTGAAAGATCTGCGCGCGATGCTGCAATTCGTCGGCGATAACGCCAGCCAGTTCACCACGCAGTATGGCAATGTTTCCAGCGCCAGCGTCGGTGCGATCCAGCGCGGATTGCTGACCCTGGAACAACAAGGCGGCGACAAATTTTTCGGCGAGCCGGTGTTGAATCTGGATGATTTGATGCAGACCGCCGACGGCGGCCGTGGCGTGGTGAATATTCTCGCCGCTGATAAATTGCTCCAGGCACCGCGCGTTTATTCGACTTTCTTACTGTGGCTATTATCGGAATTGTACGAACGCCTACCGGAAGTGGGCGATGCCGACAAACCCAAAATCGTGTTCTTTTTCGACGAGGCGCATCTGTTGTTCAGCGATGCGCCGAAACATATGTTGGAACGTATCGAGCTAGTCGTGCGATTGTCGCGGTCGAAAGGCGTCGGCGTTTACTTCATTACGCAGAATCCGCTCGACGTGCCGGAATCCGTGCTCGGTCAATTGGGCAATCGCGTGCAACATGCGCTCCGCGCCTTCACGCCGAGGGATCAAAAGAATGTGAAGGCTGCCGCCGATACGTTTCGCGCCAATCCGAAACTCAACGTCGAAACGGCGATCACGGAACTGGCCGTCGGCGAAGCGCTGATATCGTTCCTCGACGAAAAAGGCCGGCCCGGAATCGTCGAGCGCGCATTCGTATTACCGCCCACTTCGCAAATCGGACCGATCACACCGGCACAACGAACGGCATTAATGCAAAGCTCGTTGGTCGCGGGACAATATGAAAAAACCATCGACCGCGAATCGGCCTACGAAAAACTCAAAGTCCGAGCCAACGAAGCCACCTCGGCTGCGGAGCAAGCGCAGAGCGGCGGTAAAGGCATACTGGGCGGAGTGCTAGATTCCATCGGCCTCGGCGGGGTGGGTGGCGCGGAAGCCAAGCCTGGAGCGCGTAAGCGCGAGGGTATATTGGAAGCTACCGCCAAAAGCGCCGCCCGTGCTATCGGCAGTCAACTCGGACGGCAAATAATTCGCGGCGTTCTCGGTTCGATTCTCGGCGGTCGGCGTTAAGCAAATGTTCATCACGAATGACGTATTACTTCGAGAGAAACTCCTTCCCCTTCAAGGGGAAGGTGGGGATGGGGATGGGTTCGGCGTGAACGTCGACACGACCCCCATGGCTCAAGGCCACGCCGCCCTACCTTCCCCGTCAAGGGGAGGGGTCTAAATTTAATGCGGAAGTAGCACGTTAAAAGTTGCAGAATACTGCGCTACGAAAATTCGTCAGATGGGTTCTTTTTGCGATCCCCGCGACCTATGTGCTAATTTGCAGCGCGTTGTATTTCAGCCAGGAAAGTTTGTTGTTCCGGCCCGAACCGCTCGCAGCCGATTTTCGTTTTGAATTCCCGCAATCGTTTAAAGAAGTTTCGTTTCCGGTCGACGACGGAACACTCAACGCTTTACATTTCACTATTTCGAATCCGAAAGGCGCAGTATTATTTTTTCACGGTAATTCCGGCAGCCTACGCCGCTGGGGAGAAGTCGCCGATAGTTTTACCTCGCGCGGTTACGATCTGTTCATTTTCGACTATCGCGGTTACGGCAAAAGCAACGGAAAAATTGCATCGGAACAGCAACTCGTCGACGACGGCGAGCGAGCCTACCGCTTCGTCAGCGAGCGCTATGCTCAGCAACACATCGTCATCTACGGCCGCTCGCTCGGTACCGGACTCGCAGCGCAAATCGCGTTGCGCCACCCGCCGAAAATGCTGATCCTAGAAACGCCGTACGTCAGCC
>JANOGO010000423.1:0-7299 GCA_031406045.1 Pseudomonadota bacterium | reverse complement strand
CTTTAAAAAAATCGTTTTCCGACTATGCTGTAAATAAGATAAGAACACGCTGTCCCAAGGACGGCTAGAAAAAAACAACAACAAAAGGCGAGTGCCGCATCGGAAAAATCGTGCGGCCGAGCCCGGTAAAGCATGATATTAAAATTAGAAGAAGCGTGTAAGTCTCTGGCCGGAAAAGTCATTGTCGGGCCCATTTCGTTGGATTTCGCAACCGCGGCGACCACGGTTTTGCTGGGGCCTTCGGGCGCAGGCAAGTCGACCATACTGCGTCTTTTCGCCGGGCTGGAGCGCGCCGGCAGCGGCAAAGTCTGGGTTGATGAGATCGAGCTCGATGACGCATCAATCCACGGTATCCGCCGAAAAATCGGTTACGCCGTCACCGGCGCCGCGTTGTTTCCACACCTGAGCGCGCACGAAAACGTCACCCTGCGTTTACAGCGCGCGCATATCAATCAAGCGATGATCGACCGGCGCATGAAAGAATTGGCCGGTTTATTTCGAATCTCGACCAGCGGCTTCAACCGTTATCCGCACCAACTCACGCCGTGGCAAAAACTTCGCGTCGCGATCGTTCGCGCGCTGATGCCGGACCCGCAAATTTTGTTGTTTGACGATGTGCTCGGCGATCTGGATCGGCCATCGCGAACCAAAGCGATGCAACTATTGCCCGACGTATTTCGTCAGTTGAATAAAACCATCGTCTGGGTCACCCATGATCTGAACGAAGCGCTCAATCTCGCCGATCACGCCGCGTTGTTGCTCGATGGCAAGGTGGCGCAACGCGGCCATTTGATGGATCTGATCGACAATCCGGTCGATCAGAAAGTCAGCGATTTTATGCGGGCGGATCGATTGTGGTTGCACTGATGCGCTTGCTGACGGCGGCGTTATGCATGGCTTTGCTTCTTACCGGCGGCGCAATGGCGCAGCAATCGCTGCGCGTCGGCGCTGGTCTGTCGACCGAATCGAACGTGTTGGCGGAGTTTATCGCTCAATCGGCTAGAAATACCGTGGAAGGAAATCCCGTTTGCGAATTGCGCACCGGCGATCTGAGTGAAACCGTCACGGCGATGACGCAAGGTTCCATTGATGTTTTTCCGATCGCGCTTGATTTATTGGTGCGTGACGTGCTGAAAATAGACCCACCGATTGATCGGGTGCGAGTGAACGCGGCGCTCGCCGAGCGTGGACTTAGCGTGTCGATTCCGCTCGGATACCAACGCAAATATGCGCTCGCCGTTCCCGCGCAGCTCGCTCGAAATTTAAAGCTTGTCAACATCAGCGATCTCGCCACGAATCCGCAACTTCGTTTCGGCTTCTCGCCCGCATTCCGCAGTGATCCGATCGGACTGGCAGCGCTGAAGGCGCACGGATCGTTTCCATCATTCGTCGCGGTTAAGGAACTCGACATTTACGAACGCGACGCGTCATTAATCAGTGGCCGGGTGGACGTAATCGATGTGCTGACGACTGATTCGGTCATCAACAAGCAGCGCCTGACGCTATTAAAAGACGATGCTAATTTCTTCGCCGGCACAGACGTCGTGTTGTTGCATCGGCTTGATGCGCCGAAGCGTTTCCCGCAATCTTGGCTAGCACTTTCCAGTTTGGAAAATAGCATCACTGAAAAAGCGTTACTGGAAATTAATTGGCGCGTAGATTCCGGTTCGCGAACCGTTCCCGACGCGGTCGAAGAGTGGCTTAGCTCGCCGGAACCCCACGCTCGCGTCGAAAGTATGGTGCAGATAGAGCGTGAAGAGGTGATCGATTCCGCCATTATCGAGGCACAGCAATCGAGTTCGCCCAGCTTTACGAAAATGACGCTGCGCCATTTGAGCCTGGTGCTAACCGGCTTGCTTTTGAGCGTTGTGATCGGCATTCCGCTCGGCGTTTGGGCGAGTCGGCGCAGTGGCTTCGGCAAGGTCATTATGGCGGGCACCAAGTTGATCGGCATTACGCCGTTTCTGGCACTGCTGGCGTTGTGCGTCGTGTTGGCGCGGCAGTTCGGCGCGGGCCCGGCGTTGCTCGCGCTGTTTGTCTATGGGCTGTGGCCGATCGTCACTCACACTTATTTAGGGCTGCGCAACATCCCGCAAGACTTGATCGATGCGGCAACACTACAAAATCTTTCCGGTATGGCGCGCGTGCGTGTGGTTGAGCTGCCGCTCGCGATGGCGGCGATCGGCGAGGGCATGCGCCGTTGCGCCGTCATTAATGTCGGCACGGCGACGATCGCCGCGCTGATTGGCGCCGGCGGTTACGGCCAGGCCATTATCCAAGGGATTGCCGAGCAAGATTTGCGGCAGATGTTGACCGGCGCGTTGCCGGTCACGGTATTGGCGCTTGGGATTTATTTGCTGTTTGGCTGGATTGCGCGCGTGATTACGCCGATCGGCGTAGAGCCCTTTGAATTATCCGAGCCCTGACCATCCGGGTTCTTCGCGATCCAAAATTCGTTTAAGCGATTCAAAATGCAGCGTCGATTGTTGGCGTTCGCCGCCGATTTGATCTGCTACACCTTGGCATAAATTCTCGGGAATCATTTTCAACGTTTGCCCGGTGCTTTGCGCCAGCACTTGTACCATGCAACTACGCTCGAGGTAGTAGAGATCATCGAACGCATATGCAACCGATTCGCCACACACCAACACGCCGTGATGTTCGAGAAATAATACATCCGCGCTGCCCAAGGCTTTGCCCATCCGATCGCCTTCGTCCGCAGCCAGCGCAACGCCACCATAGCCGCCATGATCGTACGCGACTCGACCATAGAAACGTAACGCGTTTTGATTCGCCCAGCGTAATTCGCCGTTTTCGAGTAGCGTGATCGCCGTCGTGTATGGCATATGCGTATGCAACACGCAGGTTTTGCGATTGCCGCGATGGATGCCGCCGTGAATGAAAAACGCCGTCGGCTCGACTTGGTTTTTGCTCGCGACAATCGCACCGTTGCCATCAAGAATGACCAAATCCGCCGGGGTAATTTCCGACCAATGAAAGCCTTGCGGATTGATCAAAAAATGATCGGGATGGCCGGGCAAGGTCAAACTGAAATGGTTACAAACGCCTTCGTTGAGGCCAAGGCGCGCCGCCCAACGCAGCGCGGCGGTGAGGTCGATGCGGGCTTGAATGATGGCGGCGTCATTAAACATGGGTGCGTCCGGTTAGAATGGAATAACAGGAATTATGATTAAGTCGTCAAGTTCAAGCAAATTTAATCGACGCCTGAAGAGGCGCATAGATACTGCCTTTCAAGACATGCCGCGCCAGCAGGGAAGCTGGATAAGGGTCCTGGCAAACCTTCCGCGCCGACGATTGGCAGCGGCGGGAGTAGCGATCTGACCGTGTTAAGAGCCGATTCAGGTGCGGGCTTCAATCATGCATTGTTCGAAGCCGAGCGTGGCGCTGAGTTTCAAACCCACACGCGGGGATGACACGTAGGGTTGATTACGTTCGAAGGTTATCGAAACCAGTTAATTAGAGAAGGGTGCATTTATGCACCGAGCAATTGTTATGGTGCATAAATGCACCGTACGAAGCTATTAGGAAACATGGCAAAATACCGGTTTAGCCGCTCAGAAAACAAAGGTCAGAATGAAAGCAGTGCTGTGTAAGTCTTGGGGTGCGCCCGAGAGTTTGGTCGTCGAGGATATTCCGGCGCTGAAAGCCGGTACGGGTCAAGTCGTTGTCGGCGTCAAAGCCTGCGGCGTCAATTTTCCCGATACGTTGATCATTCAGGGCAAATATCAATTCAAACCCGAGATGCCGTTTTCGCCGGGCGGCGAAGTGGCGGGTGAGATTAAATCCATCGGCGAGGGCGTGACCGGCGTGAAAGTCGGCGACCGCGTGATTGCCTTCACCGGCTGGGGCGGATTTGCGGAAGAAGTCGTCACGACGCCGGACAAGCTGTTGCCGATGCCTGTGGGAATGGATTTCGCCATCGCCTCGTCGTTCGTGATGACCTACGGTACTTCGCACCATGCGCTGAAGCATCGCGCCGAACTCAAAGCAGGTGAGACCTTGCTGGTGCTCGGTGCGGCGGGCGGAGTTGGTTTAGCCGCCGTGGAAATCGGCAAAGTCATGGGCGCGAAAGTAATTGCGGCTGCGTCTACCGCCGAAAAACTCGCGATTTGCAAAGCTCACGGTGCCGATGAGTTAATCAATTATTCCACGGAAGACTTGCGCGGCCGCCTCAAGGAACTCACCGGCGATAAAGGCGTGGACGTGGTTTACGATCCGATCGGCGGACAATATTCCGAACCGGCACTGCGCTCGACCGGCTGGAAGGGACGATTCTTGGTCGTCGGTTTTGCGTCGGGAGAAATTCCGAAGATTCCACTGAATCTAACCTTGCTCAAAGGCAATTCCATCGTCGGCGTTTTCTGGGGCGACTTCACGCGTCGCGAAAAAAAGCTTAACGTCGAATCGCTGCAAGAACTCGGCGCGTGGTACACCGCCGGAAAGTTGAAACCATTAGTGTCAAAACAATATCGCTTGCACGAAGCGGCTCAGGCGTTGAACGATATGATGCAGCGCAAAGTCACCGGTAAAGTAGTGTTAGTGCCTTAACGAAAAGGAGAGTCTCATGAACGAATTCGAAGTCAATCGCCCAATGCACCAAGTGCCGACCTTCGCGACCGTGGAGCAGCAACGCCGCCATATGAAAGAGCGCCTCGCCGCAGGGTTTCGTTTGTTCTCGAAATTTGGTTTCGACGAAGGTGTTGCCGGCCACATCACGATGCGCGATCCCGAGTACAAAGAATGTTTTTGGGTTAATCCATTCGGCATGCATTTCAGCCAAATTCGCGTGTCCGATTTAATTTTGGTCGACCATGGCGGCAAAGTGTTAGAAGGCAAACACACCTACAACACCGCCGCGTTTGCGATTCATTCGCGCATCCACAAAGCGCGGCCCGATGTCACGGCAGCGGCGCATTCCCATTCGCTTTATGGCAAAGCCTGGTCGACCCTCGGCCGTCCGCTCGATCCGTTGACGCAAGATGCCTGCGTATTTTTCGAAGATCATTCCGTTTACAAAGAATTTAACGGCGTGGTTTATAACGTAGAAGAGGGCGATCGCATCGCCGAATCTCTCGCGCAACAGAAGGCCTGCATCATGCAAAATCACGGCAACCTCACGGTCGGTACCAGCGTCGACGAAGCGGTGTGGTGGTTCATCACGATGGAGCGTTCCTGCCAAGCGCAATTGCTCGCAGAGGCAGCAGGGAAGCCGATCTTGATCGATCGCGTCAATGCGGAGTTGACGAAAAAGCAAATCGGCACGCACGAGGCGGGGTGGTATCAGTTTCAGCCGTTGTGGGATCGCATCAGCCGCGAACAACCGGATTTGTTCAACTAGTTTGAGCAAAACTCTTTAGCGCAGAATGCAAGCCTCTCAAGTTGTGGCCCGAGGCCAGCCCCTCATCCCCGCGACGGTGGGGATCCACGCGGCCACTATGATTGCTAGTGAAGTATTCGCACCTAATGCGCCGATCTCGCCCTCGTAAACGCTTAATGAGTTCCCGCCTTCGCGGGAACGGCAACTAATACCCGTGACTGAATTTCATTGGCAATCCGTTAGCGAATTGGCAAGTGCAATTCGTCGCAAAGAAATCTCCAGCCGCGAGTTGCTCGATCTTCAACTCGCGCGTACCGATGCGCTCAACGGCAAGCTGAATGCCGTCGTAACCTTTGACATTGAGCGTGCGCGACAGCGCGCCGGCGAACTCGATGCGATAGCGGCCCACGGCGAATTCGTTGGCCCATTGCACGGCCTACCAATCACGATCAAAGATTCGTACGAGACCGCCGGCATTAAAACCACCTGCGGCGCGCCGGTCTGGCGCGATCATGTGCCGGTAACTAACGCCGATGCGGTGCAGCGTTTGCTCGATGTCGGCGCGGTGATCATCGGCAAAACCAATACGCCGATTTACGCCGGTGATGTGCAAACCTTCAACGATTTATTTGGCACGACGAATAATCCGTGGGATGTAACGCGCACGCCTGGCGGCTCGTCCGGCGGCGCTGCGGCCGCGGTGGCCGCCGGCTTCACGCCATTTGAACTCGGCAGCGATATCGGTGGCTCGATTCGCACGCCGGCGCATTTCTGCGGCACCTATGGCCACAAGCCAAGCTATGGCTTGATCCCACTGCGCGGCCACGTTCCCGGCCCACCTGGGACAATGGCGTCGTCGGACCTCTCCGTTGCCGGCCCGCTGGCGCGCACCGCCGATGATTTAGGTTTTCTGCTGGATATTCTCGCGGGTCCGAATCAAAGCGAACGCACCGCATGGCGCTTAGAATTACCGCCGCCGCGCCATCAAAAGTTGCAGGATTTTCGCGTCGCATTATGGCTCGATGAAGCGGACTGTCCGATCGATCAAAGCGTGCGCGCGGCATTGGAATCGGCGGCAGATGTAATGCGAAAAGCGGGCGCTCGCATCGACGATAAACCGCGCTTACCATTCCAATTGACCGCTTCGTTTCAAACCTATTTGCGCTTACTTTGGCCGCTGATGTTCGCCGGCGTGCCGGACGAACAGTTCAATCAACTGGTCTTCCGCGCAGCGAAATTTGTGCCGGACGACCAAAACCTAATGGCGCGATTCCACCGGCAAGCCACGGCGCGCCACCGCGATTGGCTGCGCGCGAGTGAGGCGCGCGCCCATTATCGCGCGTCGATGGCGGAGTTCTTTACGCATTACGATGTGTTGTTGATGCCAGTGACGCCGACCTCGGCTTTTCCGCACGATCAAGCGTCCAATATCATGGAGCGCGTGATCAACGTTAACGGTCAAGCGCGCCCATATTTCGATAACTTTTTTTGGATTCATTTGGCGACGCTGTGCTATTTGCCTGGGACGGTTGCGCCGGTTGGCCAATCGCAGAATCTACCGGTGGGTTTGCAAATTGTAGGGCCATATTTGGAAGATCGTACGACGATTAAATTTGCTTCGCTTATCGAGGAGATTATCGGTGGGTTTGTTGCGCCGCCGGGTTTGTGTTGAGTCATGCGGCTTTCTTGGCGCCGCCCCTCACCCGCCTTCGGCGCCCTCTCCCACAATTGGGAGAGGGGATCTTCCCACCCGCGGCAAATTAGTAATCCCCTCGCCCCTTCAGGGGAGAGGGTGCCGAAGGCCGGTGAGGGGCGAGCTGTAATTTTTCCGAACCATTTTTAAAATAATCCAACGACACCATGCCCAAACAAGATTTCGCATTCTCCCATCGACTACGCATCCGCTGGGCTGAAGTTGATCGCCAAGACATCGTCTTCAACGGTCACTATCTGACCTATTT
>JANOGO010000364.1:0-19774 GCA_031406045.1 Pseudomonadota bacterium | reverse complement strand
GAAAGTGGATGACAGGGAAAACGTCGCCAGGAGAAGCTCTGGATAAGACTCCAGGCAAAGTCGCTATCTTACTATGATAGTCATTGCGATCAGCCTGTGTCGGCGAATTTAAAACTGCACACGGACTATGAATTTGGCGATTCGTTGGGAAGATTTAGTCGCGCTACCCGCCGGCATTATTGCGCCTCGAGGTCGCCGGAGAATTTTGCCCACGCGTCCCAATTCGGATCGCTCTCCAAGCGAAATGAAAGTTTATGGCTGGTAGTTTCCAGCACGAGCCGCTCGGCGAGCGCCTGGGCTTGATCGGTATCGTTAACGTATAACAAAAACTCACGCGCATTGTTTACCGTAATAATCGACGCAAAAATGGCAATGCCGGGATCGACCAATTTTTTCTCAATCGCCTCCTCGATTTTCTCAAGATCATCGCGATCGAGCCGCTCGGGAAATGGCCGGTTGTTGTGGATATTGAAGGGCGCGATAAATTTTAAGCTGCGGCCGAATTCGAGTTTTGTCGCCAAGGCGGGTAACGCAACATTGGTTCGCACCGCCGCCGTTTTACCATCGATTTCGTGCTTAGTCACCACCCAGTCTTCTGCTGCCGCATAGAAATTAGGCGCGGCGAACGCGGCGTGAATCGCTGTTGAAAATAGTATCGCGGCGCTAAAACGCCACATTACTTCCGCCTTTGAGTTTTAACATCAAGCGTGCTTCATCGGGTGTGGCAACCTCAAGCGACAGCGCTTCGATAATCGTTCGCACGCGTTTGACCTGCGCCGCGTTGGTTTCAGCGAGTTTGCCGGGACCGTCCCACAATGAATCTTCTAAGCCGACGCGCACGTTGCCACCCATCGCCGCCGACATCGTTGCCACCGGAATCTGGTTGCGCCCGGCGCCGAGCACCGACCAAACATAATCGTTGCCGAATAACCGATCCGCCGTGCGCTTCATATGCAAAATATCTTCCGGGTGGCCGCCGATGCCGCCCATGATACCGAACACCGATTGCACGAAGAACGGCGCCTTCACCAAACTGCGGTCGACGAAATGCGCCAGGTTATACAGATGCGATATGTCGTAGCATTCCAACTCGAAGCGCGTGTTGTTGTCGTTACAGGAACTCAAAATGTATTCGATATCTTTATAAGTATTTTTGAAGACGCGGTCGCGGCTGCCTTCCAGATAATCCACTTCCCACGGATGCTGAAAATTTTTGTAACGGTCGACCATCGGATAAAGTCCAAAGTTCATCGAACCCATGTTCAGCGACGCGACTTCCGGCTTCAGTTGTAATGCAGGCTGCAAGCGCTCTTGCGTCGTCATCGTCGCGGCGCCACCGGTGGTGAGATTGATCACCACATTGGATTTTGCCTTAATGGTCGGCAAAAATTCGCGGAACAAATTCGGATCTTGCGTCGGGCTGCCGTCCTTCACATTGCGCGCATGCAAGTGCACGATCGCCGCGCCCGCCTCCGCTGCGCCGATGGCCGCATCGGCGATTTCTTTTGGCGTGATCGGTAAAAATTTCGACATGGTCGGTGTGTGAATCGATCCCGTCACCGCGCAGGTGATGATGACTTTACGTGTGGTTGCCATGAATTCCTCCCATTAGGTTTATCGGTATTTTACTGCAATGCCGTTCGCCGGTATCGCGCATTGTGAACTACGATGCCCGGAGACGCTTATTCCAAGCTCTTCCTCAGGGCATCCACCTGGAGAAGCAAGCGTCATGCGGCTTCTGGCACGGCACTGCTACGAAATCGCGCGAATGACATCCAGCGGCGGCCGATCCAGTATGCCGCGCATGCCCAGCATGGCGGCGGCGGTTACGCCGATTGTTCCGGCAACCATACCGAGCAATACGATCCATGGATTGAAAACGTACGGCAAACGCAATACGTATTCGCTCAGCGCAAAGGCGAGAACACACGCACCGATTCCACCGAGCAAGCCGGCCGCGCATCCCAGCGCGCTGAATTCCGCTAGCTGGGCCGTGACCAAATGGCGCCGGCTCGCACCGACCGTGCGCATGATGGCGCTTTCGTAGATTCGTTCGTCCAGTGTCGTGCCGATCGCTGCATATAGAACAATCAGCCCGGCGAGCACGGTGAATAAAAATACGAACTGCACCGCCTTGGCAACTTGCTCGGTCATCATGCGAAAGCGCGTCATGATGGCCGCGACATCGATGACCGATAGATTCGGAAACGTTCGCACCAAATCATTGAGGATTTTTTCTTGATGGTTCGGCAGAAAGAAGCTAGTGACGAAACTCGTCGGCATCGATTCGAGTGAGCCCGGCCTCGCAATCACGTAGAAATTGACTTTGAAGGAATCCCAATCCACTTTGCGGATGTTGCTGACGCGAGCGCTGACTGTCGCGCCGACAACGTTAAATGTTAAAACATCGCCGACTGTGATTTTAAGTTCCTTAGCGATCCATTCTTCCACGGAAAACTCGGGCGCGCCGCGCGGTTCGTTATTCCACCAGCGCCCGGCGGTAATGATATTGTCGGGCCGGGCGTTATTCGCGTAAGACAAATTAAACTCGCGCTCCACCAGCCGTTTGGTCCGCACCTCGGCGTAATTCGCGCCGCGAATCGCCGCGCCGTTGATGGATTCCAAGCGGCCGCGCACCATCGGATAGAGCTCGAAATCCGCCAGCCCCTGTTTGCGAGCGAATGCCTGAACCTCGTCGGCTTGATTCGATTGGATGCCGACGACAAAGCGATTCGGCGCATCCGCCGGCAATTTGTCACGCCAGCCGTCGAGTAAATCGCCTTGCACGAGGGTCAGCACCAACAACGCCATGATGCCCAAACTCAGCGCGATAATTTGCACCACGCTGTTCGCCGCGCGGCGTTTCAAATTCGCCAAACCATAACGCCACGATCCCTGGACCCCGTGGCGCAGTTGCGCAACTAACGCAACCAACCCGAACGCGACGAGCGCAAACACCACCACACCAATCAAGAAACCAAAAAACACATAGCTTGCCAGTGTGCTATCGCCGGCGCGCCAGTACAAAATAAAGGCAAAGGCAATTAATCCCGCCAGGTAAGTCATCGCGCTGACCGGCTCGAAGCCGCCGAATTCGCGCCGGATTACGCGTATCGTCGGCACGCCGCGCAGACGCATAATCACCGGCAGCGTAAATCCGAGCACGAGAATCAAGCCGATCGCGAGGCCTTGAAACACGGGCGCGCTACCGGGAAGGTCGAGCGTGACCGTCGCAAAATTTCCCAGTAGTTTTGCTAACGCAAATTGCGCCGACCAACCGATTAAAATCCCGACCAAGCTGGCGGTGAGGCCAAGTAATAATTGCTGCAGCAGATAAATGCCCAGCAGCCGCGCCTGGGTCGCGCCGAGACAGCGCAACACCGCAGTTTGATCCATTTGCCGCAGCGCGAATCGGCGCGCCGCAAGCGCCGCCGCGACACCGGCGAGAATCGTCGCCATCAGCGAACACAATCCTAAAAACCGCCCTGCCCGCTCCAGCATCGTTCGCACTTCGGGTCGCGCGTCGCGCACGCCCTCAACGCGCTCGCCGGCCTTGAGTTTGGGAATTGCCCAGATGCGATAGGCTTTAACCGCATCGGACCCGCCGGCCAACAGCACGCGATAAGACACACGGCTGCCGACGCCGAGCAATTCGGTCGCGGCGATATCGCGCTGATTGATCAACACGCGTGGCGCAACATTCATGAAATCCAGCGCGTTATCGGATTCTTGGCTAATCGTTGCCGCGACACGAAACTGCGTGGCGCCTAATTCGAGCCGATCGCCGATTTTTATGCCGAGTAAATCGAGTAATCGCGGCGCGACCCACATCGCGCCCGTTTCCGGGATGCTTGAGGCCTCGACGTCAACGGCGGAATCGGCTCTAACAATCCTTATTTTTCCACGCAGCGGATAACTATCGCTAACGGCTTTGACGTTCACGAGCTGCGTCTGCTCGCCATTAACAACCATGCTCGGGAACTGGGTACTGCGCGCATGTGCCAGGCCTTGCGAACTTGCTTGAGCGCTAAAGTTTTCCGGAATAGGATGATCGGCAATGACGACTAAATCAGCCCCGAGCATCTGATTCGCTTCGCGATCAAGCGTTCGCGCGACTCGATCGGAAAAGAAGCTGACGGTTGTCACGCCCGCAACGGCAATCGCAAGCGCCGCCGCAAGCGAACGAAACTCCCCGGCGTGCCACTCGCGCCAAAGTAATAGAAGTGCGAGACGAAATAGATTCACGTTTTAGATTCCGTACTACGATCGCTGCTCAAGCGGCCGGCGGAAATTTCCAGCCAGCGGTTACAGCGATTGCCGAGCGCCATATCGTGGGTGACTAAAATGAGCGTCGTGCCGCGCTCTTGATTGAGCGAGAACAGCAAATCTATGATCGACGCGCCGGTTACCGTATCTAAATTTCCGGTCGGCTCATCGGCGAACAATAGCTTGGGTTCGCCGACAAAAGCCCGGGCGATCGCAACCCGCTGTTGCTCGCCGCCGGATAACGTGCGCGGATAATGCCCTAGTCGTGCGCCCAAGCCGACGCGCTGCATTAAAGCCGTCGCTTTTTGGCGGGCACTTGATGCGCCCGAGAGTTCGAGCGGTAACATCACATTCTCCAGCGCGTTCAGCGCGGGTAATAATTGGAATGACTGAAATACGAACCCAACATGCTTACCGCGAAATAGCGCACGGCTGTCTTCGTCCATCTTCCCCAGCGCCTGACCGTCGAGTGTGACGCTGCCGGAACTCGGTGTGTCTAACCCAGCGAGCAATCCGAGCAGCGTAGATTTACCGGAACCCGATGCACCGACAATCGCCACCGCCTCGCCCGCCTTGACAGTGAAACTGACGTCGTGGAGGATGTCCAACGGTCCGTTGTCGGTAACAACTCGCTTGCCTAAACCATCCGCAATTAAGATAGGAATTTCAGTGATCCGATTCATCGTATCGATTTTGTTGACCGTCCCAGTGACGTTCGCCACAGCAGCGCAGCAGCCAACGTTGTTGATATTCGGGGATAGTTTATCCGCCGGATACGGCCTACCGCAGGATACCGGCTGGGTCAGCTTGCTGCAACAACGTCTACAAACCTCGCAGCGAAATTACCGCTTGATCAATGCCAGCGTTAGCGGCGAAACCAGCGCCGGCGGACGAGTGCGCTTGCTCGCGGCGCTCAAACAACATCAACCTCGGGTGCTAATCTTGCAACTCGGCGGCAACGATGGCTTACGCGGTCTATCGGTTCAGGCGTTCCGTTCCAATATGGACGCGATGATCAAAATGGGAACCGCCGCAAAAGCAAAAATATTGCTGGTCGGCATAAGGCTGCCGACTAACTATGGCAAAAGCTATCGGGAAAAGTTCCAGCAGGCGTACGCAGAGTTAGCGCGAAATAATCGGATCGTGCTGGTGGAATCGCTACTGGAATCGGTGGAACTGAAGCGTGAATCGTTTCAGGCCGACGGCATTCATCCGGCAAAAGCGGCGCAGCCGATTCTGCTTGAAAATGTCTGGAGAAAACTGGCGCCGCTATTGATCGATTGAAAGAAACTCTTTTTCCATCAGTGCCGCACAGACGATCGCAGTGGCGCGTTCAATCGCGTCCAATTGGCTGGCTACGTTCGCCAGGTCTTTCTTCGATGGCATCTGAACAAGCGCGCGGCATAGATTCGCCAGCCGAAACGCGCCGAGGCTGGCGCTACTTAATCTTAACGCTTCGGCCGCGCGAAACAGTTCGCGTAGATTGCCCTGCTCCGAGCCATGGCGCATGACTTGCATCAACACCGGTGCGCTGGTGATGAACATATTGGCAATGGTTCGCGATAAATCGTGATTACGTTGCGACTCAACGATTTGAATTGCGTCCAGCATCTCCGAATGAGTAAACGCTCCGCCCATAATTCTCAGCCCAATGAAGGATTTAACAATTCCCTAATGGATCGAGGCTTTTTTTAATGCCGGCGATTGATATCCCGCAGTTGCCTGTACCCAGACGAGATTATTGAGCAGATAAAATTTTGAGTTTGTTAACTTTTGTAAATTTGATGATAGGAAATCGTCATCAGATCAGCCCGGAGAGGCAATAGGGAAGCGCATCTACAACAATGCATCGCCAGAAGCCAATATCCATGCGGCTTCTGGCGATGCTTAATTCGTTATTTCACGACGATCTTGCTGGGGCCCGAACTCATCGTTCCGATTACCGCCGCCGCCGAAAAGCCCGATTGATGAAACAGTTCAAGCACGGAATCCGCAATGTCGTTAGAGCAGGCAACCAGCAAACCGCCGCTGGTCTGGGGATCGGCGAGAAGCTTGCGTTGCCAATCAGCCATATCGTCCGGTAAGGCAATGTGTTCTGCGTAGGCTTCCCAGTTGCGATCCGACGCACCGGTAATGAAACCCTGTTGCGCTAGTTCGTTGGCCAACGGCAGAATCGGCAACTTGGCGTAATCGATTTGCGCGGCGAGGTGCGAACCACGGCAAATCTCCAGCAGATGACCGAGCAGACCGAAACCCGTGACATCCGTTAACGCATGCACGCCCGCCATCGATGCCAAGCGCGTACCCGGCGTGTTGAGCTGGGTCGTAGCGTGGATCATCGCTTGATAGCCCTGATCCGACAAACTGCCTTTCTTCAGCGCGGCGCTGAGTATGCCGACGCCTATGGGTTTGCCCAAAATCAATACATCGCCGGCGACGGCGCGATCGTTGCGCTTGACTTGATCGGGATGAACCAAACCCAAACCGACCAGGCCGTAAATCGGCTCGGGCGAATCGATCGAATGCCCACCGGCAATCGGAATTCCGGCGGCCTGGCACACGGCGTTGCCGCCGGCGATAATTCGCTGAATCGTCGCGACCGGCAACTTGTTGATCGGCATGCCGACTATCGCCAGCGCCATGATCGGCGTGCCGCCCATCGCATAGATATCGGAGAGCGCATTGGTCGCCGCGATACGGCCGAAATCAAACGGATCGTCGACGATCGGCATAAAAAAATCAGTCGTTGCTACTAAGGCTTGCGTATCGTTGAGCCGATAAACCGCCGCATCGTCGGAATTTTCCGTGCCGACCATCAAGTTGGGAAAGGCTTTGGTCAAGGGAGAATCGGCCAAGATTGCCGACAATACACCGGGCGCGATTTTGCAGCCGCAACCGCCACCGTGAGACAATTCAGTCAGGCGAATAAAATCATGTACTTTCGGATCGTTCATTTAGGGCCTTTTAGTTGAAACCGGTAGCAATTGCCAACGTATCACAACTCGATCAGTTTGACCAACTGATCGACGTGCGCTCACCGTCGGAGTTTGCACTGGATCGCATTCCCGGCGCAATCAGTTTACCCGTGTTGGACGACGCCGAACGGGAACGAGTGGGCACGCAATACAAGCAGGAGTCCAGTTTCGCCGCGAAAAAAACCGGTGCGGCCTTGGTCGCGCGAAATATTGCGCGGCACATTGAAACCGAATTGTGCAATCGCCCTAAAGATTGGCAGCCGTTGATTTATTGCTGGCGCGGCGGAAATCGCAGCGCGTCGTTGGCGCATGTGCTGCGCCAGATCGGCTGGAATTCGCAAACGTTGGATGGCGGCTACAAGGCCTATCGGCGGCGGGTTATCGCCGATTTGCAGCAATTGCCGGCGGCGCTGCAGTTTCGCATTATTTGCGGCCCCACCGGTTCCGGTAAAAGCCGCGTGCTGCAACATTTATCCGCATTGGGCGGCCAGGTGTTGGACCTCGAAGATTTAGCGGCGCACCGGGGCTCGGTGTTGGGAAATCTCCCCGACCGGCCACAACCACCGCAAAAACTTTTTGAAAGCTCGATCTGGCAATCGCTACGAAAATTTCGGCCGGATCAACCTATTTTCGTCGAAGCCGAAAGCAAAAAAATTGGAGTGTTGCGGGTACCGGAAGCGCTGATCAGCCGCATGTGGCAAAGTCCCTCCTTAAGGATCGATGTGCCGATGGCTGCACGGGTTGATTTTCTTAACCGCGATTACGAGCATTTTCTTGACGATTTTACCGGGCTTAAAGCGAAATTAATGTGCTTGGTTTCGCTGCATGGCGATCAAAAAATAAGCGCCTGGCTCGATCTCGCGGCAGCGCAACGCTGGGAAGAATTGGTCGAGGAATTGCTGGTACAACATTACGATCCGGCGTACCAACGTTCGACGAAATCCCACTTCCCCGATCTTGACCACACGCCGATTTTCCGCACCGATCGAATTGATGAATCGTCGTTGGATAAGTTGGCTAAAAGAATTCTGGAAGAAATACCCAACGAAAAGTCAACGGCGTTAGCGGCCGCATAAGCCTAACTTACCGGCGATTCGGTCGAGTTCAGATGGGCCAACACTTTCTTGCCGATGGCTCGAAGCGGCAATACCTCAACCGCACCGCCCATTTCGATCGCCGTGCGCGGCATGCCGAAAATCACACTACTTTTCTCGTCTTGGGCGATGGTATGGGCGCCGGCGTCGCGCAACGCTAACAGTCCCGCTGCGCCATCTTGTCCCATTCCGGTCAAAATAACGCCCAGCGCATGATCCGCTGCCGACGAAGCCGCCGACCAGAATAAAACATCGACCGATGGCCGATGGCGGTTCACCAGGGCGCGCTGGCTTAAACGTACTCGGTATTGGCCGGCGACCTTCACCAATTCAATATGGGAATGTCCCGGCGCAACGTAGGCACAGCCCATCCGCGCCGGTTCGTCGTTCTCACCTTCTTTGACCTTTAAGCGACAGCTTTGATCCAGGCGCCGCGCAAACATCGACGTAAAAAATTCCGGCATATGTTGCACGATCAAGATCGGCGGCATGCTCTCCGGAAATTGTGTAAGTACCTCGCGAATTGCCTCAGTCCCGCCGGTGGAGGCGCCGATCACAATGACTCTTTTTTCGGCACTTCGGACATCTTGCAAGGTCCCGACCGGCGGCACTTGTGCGCGGGACAGCCACGTCTTATCGAGCGATTGAATGTAGCTGACGTCGGTTGCGGCAGCCGCGCGGATTTTGTTCGCCAACTCTTCACCGTATTCGGCTAACGATTGTTCCGAACCGGCTTTGGGTTTGGCGATGTAATCGACCGCGCCAAGTTCCAGCGCACGTAGCGTCGTCTCGGCGTGTTTTTCCGTCAGGCTTGAAACCATCACGACCGGCATCGGCCGTAGTCGCATCAACCGCTCGAGGAATGCCAGCCCACTCATCCGCGGCATTTCGATATCCAGCGTTAGAACATCCGGGCGCAACTGCTTGATTTTCTCTCGCGCCATGTAGGGATCCGACGCGGTACCGACCACTTTCAAATCGTCATAGGTGCCGAGCAAATCCTGCAGAATGTGGCGGATTGCCGGTGAGTCGTCGACGATGAGTACGCGGATGGCCATGACGAATTTACTTGAACAAGTCTGCCGCGCCGGTCACTGACACAACATCGAGCTGTGCTGCGTAATGTTTTTCACGGGTGTAAATGGTGTCGTTATGCAACGAGCGCAGTTGCTTCACCATCACCTTGCCGGTCTGCGGAAAAAAATACACTTTGCGTGGAAACGTACTACCAAGGTCTTCGGCTAGAACTCGGATTCGCTCCTGGCGAAGATACTCGCGCACAAATTCTGCGTTACGCTGGCCGACGTCGGTCATCCCCGCCAACACGCGGCCGCCGCCGAAAACTTTTGCCTCGAGCCGCTCGCGCTTTGCGCCCAGGCTCAATAACTGGTTGATCAACACTTCCATCGCATACGCGCCGTAACGAGCCGACATGCTGACCGGGCTCTTCGGATCGCCGCCGTGTTGCGGCAACATAAAGTGATTCATACCCCCAATGAGATTGTCGGGATCACGCATGCAAGTCGAGACGCAAGACCCCAGCACCGTTACGATCATCATGGTGCGCTTCGTGACGTAGAATTCACCGGGCAATATCTTCGCCGCCATCATGTCGAACGAGCGATCATGATAGACGTTGGGTTGCGTGATATTGGTGAAGTCTTCTGATTTCATTTAAAGCGCAACTTAGTGAACCCGCTCGCTGAGGCGGTAGACGGTTTTGTCGCACAACTGGAACAGGTCTTTAGCGTGCAACAGATTTTCGGAATGGCCAACGTATAAGCGTCCATTCGGCTGCAGCATTCGGCTGAGTTTTCGCAAAATTGCGTACTGCGTTTCTTTGTCGAAATAGATCATCACATTGCGACAAAAAATCGCGTCGAAGCGCTCTTTCATCGGCCAGGCCTCACTCATTAGATTGATATTCTCGAATTGAATGCCGCGGCGAATCTCGTCGCGCACGCGGACAAATCCTTCATTCGAGCCGGCACCGCGCAAAAAAAAACGCTTTCGTTGTTCCGGACTTACGCTTTCTAACCGGTCAAAGGCGTAAACGCCTTCGCGTGCTTGCGCTAACACATTAGTATCGAGGTCCGATGCCAAAACACTTACGTCGCTTCCGAGAACCGCTTGCGCTTCAGCCAAGGCGATGGCGATCGAGTAGACTTCCTCGCCGGTTGACGATGCCGTGCTCCATACCCGAAACATGGAATTAGAAAGCGATTCTTTATATTGACGAGCGAGAATTTGAAAGTGATGCGCTTCACGAAAAAAATGCGTTAAGTTGGTCGTGATTGCATTAACGAAATTTTCCCATTCCGGCGAATCGTTCTGTTCCAGCAGCGCCAGGTATTCGCGAAAGGTCTTAAGCTTCAGCGCGCGCAAACGCCGCGCCAGGCGGCTGTAAACCATTTCTTGTTTGCCGTTCTTTAGATTGATCCCGGCGCGCGCATAAATGAGCTTGCGCACGATCTGGAAATCGTTCTCAAAAAATTCAAACTCTCGCTCGCGATCCACAGCAATGGGCAATGCTGTTTGCATTTAGTTTTCGACGCCGGCCGGTGAACGCTTTCCATGGCGCCGCCATACCTCGGCAATCAACGCTGCGGGTTGGGGTTCACAGAACAGAAAACCTTGCATGTCGGGGGATCCGTTGCTGCGTAAGAAATCGCGCTCTTCCGGGGTTTCAACTCCCTCCGCGACTACGCCAAGGTTTAAGCTGCGTGCCAGGGCAATAATGGCTAACGCGATGGCCGAATTGCCGGGATCCTGGGTGATATCGCGGACGAACGATTGATCGATCTTAAGATGATCGACGGGAAAACGCTTCAAGTAATTGAGCGATGAAAAGCCGGTGCCGAAATCATCGATTGCCAGACCGACACCCAAACGGCGTAATTCCAACAGCGTGGTGATGTTTTGCTCTGAATCCTGCATCAACATACTTTCGGTTAGTTCCAGCGTTAAGTAATGCGGATCTAATCCGGTTTCGTTTAATACTTCTTTAACTTTCAGCACCAACTTAGGGTCGTGAAACTGCACGCTGGATAAATTCACCATGACCGGCACACTGGGCAGCCCGGACTTTTGCCATTCGACGTTTTGTTTGCACGCCGTTTCGATCACCCACTGACCAATCGGCACGATTAGGCCGGTTTCCTCCGCGAGTGGAATAAAATCACCCGGCGAAATTAAGCCACGCTCCGGATGAATCCAACGCAGCAACGCTTCGTTGCCGATTATTTCGCCACTGGTGCCGTGAACCAACGGTTGAAAGTAGAGTACGAATTCTCCTCGATCCAATGCTTTACGCAAATTGCGCTCGAGATTGAGCTTTTCCAGCGCGCTCGCATTCATCGACGGATTATAAAAATGGTAACGGCTACGGCCGTTGCTCTTGGCGTGATACATCGCCGCGTCTGCGTTCTTGATTAACGTCTCGGTTTCTTCGCCATCAAACGGATAGACCGCGATACCGATGCTCGCGGACACAAAGAGTTCATGGCCATCCACATCGATTGGTTCCGCGAGGCTATCGAGAATCCGCTGCGCGACCTTGGCGGCGTCCTGAGTATTCGCAATGCGGCCGAGGAGCACGGTAAATTCATCGCCACCGAGCCGCGCAACCGTTAGATTCGGCTGGGCACTCGGACTTCGTGCAAGGCTGTCTTCAGCGCGGATGCATTGCGCTAGGCGTGCACCGACGTCTTGTAACAATAGATCCCCGATAGTGTGGCCAAGGGTATCGTTTACTCGTTTAAAATTATCCAGATCCAAAAACAAGATCGAGACATATCGCTCTTCGCGGCGGGCCGATTGCAGCGCCTGGTTCAGTTGCTCCTTGAACAACATACGGTTCGGCAAACTGGTCAAGCTGTCGTAGAACGCCAGATGGCGAATTTGCTCCTCCGTGCGTTTGCGCTCGGTGATGTCCTGAATCGTGCCATGCATCCGTAACGCGCGGCCATCGCCGTCGTATTCCGTGCGTCCTTGAACGTGAATAATCTGCGTTGCGCCGTTCGGCAAAACGATTCGATAGTCTTGGTTGTAAGGCTTTTCTGCTTTGATCGCAGCGACGAACGCTTCCTTGACCGCATCGCGATCATCGGGATGAATCAAATTCCAAAAACTATCAGAATTCGAGTTAACAGAGTCTTCCGGCACACCAAAGCGCGCGTAGATTTCTTTCGACCAATAGACGATGTTCGATTCCAGATCCCATTCCCAACTGGACAGCCCGGCTAAACGTTGCGCGTCGGCGAGGGTTTCTCGACTTTTCGAAAGATCAGACATCGCGCGGCTTGCGCGCAGCATGTAGCGCAGTCGGTGACATAAAAGCGGCCAGTTAAATGGCTTGGTGACAAAGTCAGTTGCACCCGCCTGGTAAGCACGATCAATCGATTCCACATCTTCCAAGCTGGTGATCATCAATACCGGCGTATGTTTGCCGACCGGCAGGCGCCGCAGCGCGGTGCACACTTCGAAACCATCTTGCCCGGGCATCATGACATCAAGCATCACGATATCGGGTTTGCGATCTTGAAAAAGCTGTAGCCCTTGCTCGCCATTGTCCGCGGAGATGATCAAGAATCCCTGCGCAGTCAGTACATGGCGAGCCAGATCACGGATGCCCACGTCGTCATCAATGACTAGAATCAACTCTTTTTGGGGGACGGGAGATTTCATCGTGATTGCTCAGGGGGCAGTGTCGGCACCCTCGGCGCGATAGCCTGAGAAAACAAACTCACAAGTACATCGCTTGATTAGAATTCGGTCCAATCATCGCCGTCGCCCATCTTTGCGGGTTCCTGCGATTTTGCTGGAATTTTTTTCCTAGTGCTGCTTGAGCCCTGCGGCGAATACGCCTTCACCTGCGATGCCGGCACCGAGTAGGCGGGCTTGCTGGCGCGCATAGGTTCCTCCGTTCCACCAAGGCGGAATGCTCTTAATAACTCAGCCAGGCCATCGGATTGCCGCTCCAGCGATTCCGACGCAGCAGAAGCTTGCTCGACCAAGGCGGCGTTTTGTTGCGTGACATCGTCAATTTGCGTAATGGCCTGCCCGATTTGTTCAATGCCTTCGCTTTGCTCTTGTGAGGCATTGGCGATATCGAACATCAACGCCGTTACGCGACGAATGCTATCCACGGTTTCGGTCATGGTTTGGCCAGCCTCGGCAACCAGTTTGCTGCCTAACTCAACCTTGCCGACGGAATCGCCGATCAATCCCTTAATTTCTTTCGCAGCGGCCGCCGAGCGCTGCGCTAAATTGCGAACTTCGCTGGCGACCACCGCAAATCCCCGCCCCTGCTCTCCGGCACGCGCGGCCTCGACGGCAGCATTCAAAGCCAGAATATTGGTTTGAAACGAAATGCCATCGATCACGCTAATGATCTCGGAGATTTTTTTCGAGCTTTTATGAATCTGGTCCATCGTTGACACCACGCGCGATACAACTTCGCCACCTCTTGCGGCAACACCCGACGCCAACTCGGCGAGCTCTTTCGCTTCGTGGGCGTTTTGAGCGTTCTGTTTGACCGTGCTGGATAATTCTTCGACGCTGGCGGCTGTTTCCTCGACCGTGGACGCTTGCTCCTCGGTGCGACTAGAAAGATTCATGTTGCCCTGTACCAACTGCCGCGACGCCGTAGCAATCGCCTCACCGCTAATGCGTAACTGCCCCATCACTTGTGACATTTTGGAATTCAGTGATTGGTTCATCAACTTCAACGCGCCCATCAGTTGTCCCATTTCACCTTTGCCGCTGGCTTCGATTTGCAAGCTGAGGTCGCCGGAAGCAACGGCTTGGGCAACTCTTACCGCATGATTGATCGGCTTGGTGATTGAACGTCCAATCAGCCACGAAACAAAACCCAGCGCCGCCAATGCCAGCAAGGTCGTTAGCTCGATCGCGCGCGCACCTAACTGACCGGAATCTGTTGTCGACTTCTGTAACGCCATCGCAGTCGCGCTGATATCGTCTAGGACCCCATCTAGGTCTTTTTCCAATAGCTGGAACATTTTTTCGAATTCGGGTACTCGGGCGCGAACCTCGGCGGCGTCGACGCTTGGCCCCACAACGATGCTCGTTGCCAACGAAACATAACGCTCGACATTGGGAATTGCGACTCGAACTTTTTTTCTCAATTCTTCCGATATGCCGGTGCGATCTAAACCTCTAACCAGTTTGATCATTTCTTTACCGTGCGCTTCAAACTCGGCGGCATCATTGCGGACACCAAGCGATGTGTCGCCACCCAACGCCATCAGCACCAACGCCACATCGGAACGAATCGCATCGTGGATCATGTCGAGCTTCGACGCATCACCTTGCAGGGAAAAATAGCCGGCGAACTTATCGATGATCGTGGTGGTATTGTCGATTGCCCGCAGCCCGGCCGTCGCGATGATGACGGCGAATATCATCGCAATCAGCACCAATAGAGCCAGTTTCAGCGGTATAGAAAACCCTTGTTTCATCAATTTTGATCCTGCTGTTATGCGGTTTCTAGGGCTTGTTCGACACGAACGATTTCTTCCATCGTCGCAAGTTTTTCAATATCGACAATGATTAACATCCGCTCGTCGATTGTCACCAGCCCGTCGATGTAATCGATCTTGATCGCAGCGCCGAGTTGCGGCGCCTCTTTAATTTCCTCGGCAGCGAGCGCCACAACATCGGAAACGCTGTCGACCACGACGCCGACGATTCGTCCACGAATGCTCAGAATGATGACAACGGTAAACTGATCGTACGCGATCGTTTCGAGTTCCAACTTGATGCGCAGATCAATGATCGGTACGATCAACCCGCGCAGATTGACCACGCCCTTCATGTAAGACGGCGTATTGGGAATCGGCGTAACGGTTTCATAGCCGCGGATTTCCTGTACTTTTAGGATATCAATGCAATACTCTTCTCGACCGAGTGTGAAGGCCAGAAACTCTCGCTTCTGCACAATTTTTTGACCCTTTTGGCTCAATTCATACATTTCATGACTCCAGAAAATTTTTACGAGCGTAAACCTAGTGCATTTGCCCACGCACAATCGAATTCGCGTCAAGGATAAGCGCTACTCGGCCATCGCCCAGTATCGTCGCGCCGGCAAGATGATCGACTTTACGATAGTTCGTTTCCAGGCTCTTGATCACTACTTGATCTTGTCCCAGGAGGGTATCGACCAACAACGCAACGCGCTTGCTGTCGGCTTCCATCAGCACGAACACGCCTTTGCCGACATCCAGCCCGTCGGCGATGTTACAAATCCGGCGCAGCTCGACCACCGGCAAATATTCGCCGCGCACTTCGACCACCATGCCTTGACCGGAAATGCGCTTAATCGCACTATCATTCGACTGCATGCATTCGGTAATAAACGCGAGTGGCAATACAAACGTATCGAGTCCGACTTGTACAAACATACCTTCGACAATCGCAAGCGTGAGTGGCAGCCGGATCAGGAAAGTCGATCCTTGACCCGGCGTTGACGTCACTTCGACCCGCCCGCCGAGCGACGTAATATTCTCGCGAACGACGTCAAGCCCTACACCGCGGCCGGATAAATCGCTGACGCGATCAGCAGTGGAAAATCCTGACCTAAAAATCAATTGCTGCGCGCGCTGCGCATCGAGCACTTCGTCTGCTGCGATCAGCCCCAACGCCCGCGCTTTGGCGGCAATTTTTTCCGGATCGAGGCCGCGGCCATCGTCGTGCACGTGAATTTCGATGTGCCCGCCACGATGTTGCGCGTGCAAGCTAAGCGTTCCGATTTCCGGTTTTCCGGCGTTGATGCGCTCCTCCGAGGTCTCAAGCCCATGGTCAAGCGCATTTCGCACCAGGTGTGTGAGCGGATCGAACAGCTTTTCGATCACGCTTTTGTCGAGTTCGCTGTTCTCGCCAGAAATGTTTAGTGCAATCTTCTTACCCAACGACATGCCGATGTCGCGCACCATGCGATGAAAGCGGCCAAACACAAAACTGACCGGTAGCATGCGAATTGCCAACACCGCTTGTTGCAATTCCCGCGTATTTCTTTCCAAAAGCGCAACGGTACCTTGTAGTTGGCCCAGGCGGCTCATATCGAAATTGTCTATATTCTGTTTCAGCATCGTTTGGGTGATTACTAACTCGCCGACTAGATTGACCAGACCATCGATTTTTTCCGCTGTAACTTGTAGTGTCTGCGGCCGCGCCGATACGATTTCATTATTCGCCAGATCCATCGTGACCCGATCCGAGGCGCGCCGCCCCAGGACGTGATCGTCGCTACGGCGCTCGGTATCCACCGCATTCGGCTTTAGTTCCGCCATAAAAGCCGGTAGCTCCTCCAATTCCGGTAGCGCCTGAATGCTCAGATCACAATCATCGGTGACCCAAGCAAACACCTCACGAACGGCCTCGATCGTATGAATCGTGCGCAAGCGGCAATTCCAGCTGAGGTAACTCGATTCCGGATCGATATCGGCAAGCGATGGCAGCAAACTGGCATCGCATTCACTCTCGAAGTCACCGAGCGTGGCGAGTTCGCGCAGAATGCGAATGGGATCGTTGCCCGACAAGAAAAACCCGCGATGGGGTTTGAAATCGATGATGTAGGTGGTGAGTTGGCCAGAAACGGTGTTTTGAGATGGCACATCGCTCCGCTTCGAGTCCAGTTGCCAATTGACGATCTCGTTTTTCAATTGCTCTACCGGCACCATGTCAATTCCGACGCCGTTTTGCACTTCGCCGAGCAAACTGCGTTCAACGTCGACCGAGCGGAGTAACAAATCGATAATCTCGCGACCCGGCTCAAGCTTGCCGCTGCGCAATTCATCCAACAAGGTTTCCAAATGGTGGGAGAAATCGGCAATCGCTTCAAATCCGAGGCTGCCACTACCGCCTTTGATCGAATGCACGGTCCGGAAGATCGCTTGCATCAACTCCGGATCGCGCGATCCACGCTCAAGTTCAAGCAGATCGGCCTCCATGGAGTCCAAACCCGACAAGCTTTCGGCGAGAAAGGTTGCGTGAAATCGTGCGAGGTCGATTGTCATGAAATCGCTGACTAGCCTAGAACTTTGCCGAGAACCGACAGCAACACCTCGGGGTTAAACGGTTTGACGATCCAGCCTGTCGCGCCCGCGGCGCGGCCGCGCTGTTTGATTTCTTGTTCGGATTCGGTGGTCAACACCAAGACAGGCGTGAATTTGTATTCCGGCATTACCCGAATTTCCTTGACCAAATCGATGCCATTCATGCCAGGCATATTGACGTCGGAAATCACTAAATCGAATTTATTGAGTTGCAAGTGCTGCATCGCTTCGGCTGCATCTCTCGCCTCGATAACTTCATGTCCCGCTTCCGTCAGCGTGAACTGCACCATCTGCCGCATGGTGTTTGAATCATCAACGATAAGAATAAATGCCATAGGTATAGTCCTAAAAAAGTTCTACTGAATTTCCTTCGCCATCGCCGGAAATCGGCTTCGGCTTCGATCCGATACTGGATGACTTCGGCCGCATATCCAGTTCTTCCGCTTGCACCGGCTCGTCATGTTGCGATTCGTTCGCCGCACCCTGATTCTTTGCGGTCGGGAGCGGCAACATGCCCATCTTGAGTTGCCTGCTCAACACGCGGGTTTCGTCGGAAATACTGCCAAGGGATTTAATGATTTCCGACAACAGCGGACCACGTAAGCGTTCGAGTTTCTGCTGCGTAATATCTTGGAACTGCATCGCGACAATGAGCTGATTGACGTCGCGGCGAATCTCTTGGGCAGTCGAGTTAATGTGCTTCAATACATCGTTAACTTGCTGATTTTTGAGCACCATGCCACCGCTCAAATGAACCGCATCAGAACGGCTTTGTTCGGCGTCAGTTTGGTTTTCTTCCGCCAATTTTCGCAATCGATCGCGCATCGCGGCCAACGCCGCCGGATCATTACCAGCCTTTTCCGCACTGTCTACGGCACTCTGACAATCCTTAGCGAAATCACCGAGCCGATCGACCGTCAAATTCAACAATACCTCATAGGCGCGAATGTACTCCGGTAGCGACATTTCGCCTTCCACGCTATCGCCGCTACCGACGTCGCCCGGGCCTTTAGTGGTTTGCAATAGACCCATCGCATATTCGATTTGCTGGGTAGAGCGGCTGGTGATATTGCGAAAGCTCTTGCTAATGTTGAGTACCGCTGTTTCGGATTCGTCGATGACTTCTTGCAGCGCGCCCTGCGTTTCGCCCAGGTCGGCGGTGCTGTTTTGGGAAATTCCCGCCCAGCGCGCCAGCAGACGCCGAAGCGGACGGGACGCGCGGCGAATGGCATTCTTGTCGTCGGGTATGTCGACTTCCGACGCCACCCCGGCGGCGAGCGCGGATATCATCCGGCTGGCAATTACAATCCCCACGCCCGCCAATATCAATGCAACCAAGCTAACCCACGCCGGCACAAAAAATACCGCCCAAATCCATGGCAGCAGCGCCAATAGGGCGAAGATTACCAGTTGCTGACGATTAATATTAGGCATCTTCATGGATCACGCACTCACCAGACGAAGTGTCTTCGATAGTCCGGCCAAATCGACGATTTGCCGGAAAGAATCAGATACATTGCGCCAACGCCAAGGCATGTGCTGGGAATCCAGCACGGAAAGCCACGCCAAAAGCAACTGCAATGCCGCAACATCGGTCTTGCTCACCGCGCTTGCATCAATCTCGAGGGAATCGATTGAGTCCAAATTCGCACGCAGCAATGTTTCGTAGATTGCCAACGCCGACGAGACGTCCGCACGATCGGGCAATGTAAGGCAGGCGCTTCGTTCGGCGCTTTCGATCGTCAGCATATAAACGATCCAAGCGCGCGCAACGACGCCAAAAGAATTGAGGTCAAAACGCTCATTTGCAGCATAAATCAGCGCACCTTTAGGAGTTGAATAACGTTAATTATTCAATAAATCAAGTATTTATATTATTTTTAGATATTTAAGCCAAAGTATACACCATATTCCATTGCTTTTGCTCGATTTGCTTGCCTATTTTTTTACATCGTTTGAGGATAATTCGCCTGAAATATTCATACTTTACTTTAATATCGGAGTATCATAATACATAAATTACAGTGGCTTTTAAGATTTATTTAAACGTTTGAATTAATCACGAGTTGTCAAAATTTAACCCAAAACCTATGAGCGACACGGCAGCACTGGAACGCGTTGGAAAATACATCATTATTCGCGAAATTGGGCGCGGCGCATCGGCGACGGTTTACCTCGCCGACGACCCGTTCAATCAACGTAAAGTCGCCCTCAAAGTGCCGGATAAAGCCGAGGATGATCGCGACCCCGAGGCCGCGCGCCGCCGCAAACTGTTCTTAATCGAAGCCTCGCTCGCCGGAAAATTGGTGCATCCGAACATCGTGAAGGTGTTCGACGCCTCGACCGATGCCGAGATGAGCTACCT
>JANOGO010000359.1:0-11765 GCA_031406045.1 Pseudomonadota bacterium | reverse complement strand
ATCACCTGGATATCGCTGCAGAAAGAAGTCGATGCCAAACGCATCGGCCTATGGGGCATCTCATATAGTGGCGGGCACGTGCTGCACTTGGGAGCTTACGATAAACGAGTGAAGGCAATCGCGTCGCTACTGCCGATAATTGACGCGTTGCAAGGCTATTGGATGCGCACCGTCCGCCAAGATCTGCTCCCAGAGCTCAGAGCGAAGCTCGCGGCCGATCGCGCCGAGCGATATACAACCGGCAAAATTAATTACATGCCGGTCGTTGCGCCGGAAGGTCAGCCCGATGGGATACCAGGCAAGGCCGCTTATGACTTCTTCATGGCTGTGCCGAAGGTCGCGCCGAACTGGAAGAACCAAGTGACATTCGAATCGGTTGAACAGGGCATGGAGTATCAGCCCGGTGCCGCGATCCATCTCATATCGCCCACGCCACTGCTGATGGTGGTGGCAACGCACGACACTACCGCGCCCACGGATTTAGCGCTCGCCGCATACGGCCGTGCGCTCGAGCCGAAAACTCTAATTCTTTCCAAGGGCAGCCACTGGGCCGGCGAGAACGAACAAGAAGATGCGAAGTTGGTTGGACCCGTGGTCGATTGGTTCAAGCAACAGCTAGCTAAGTAAGTAGTGGTATTTTTAACGCGCATTAGCGCATGAATTTATTTCGTTCTCCTAAAGCCTGATGGCGAATTTGCCTCCAAATTCAGGCATTGGTTGCGCCCCGCCCTCGTGCGGGGCAAGTTTTATCTGGAACGGGTAGTTGCGCGCGATCAACAGCTCACTATTTGAACGTTAGACTGATTTTCCGTGCCAACGGATAGACACCATGTTTGCGGTGCTTCCGAGTACGCCGCCTTTCCGGCCATCGCTTAGATTGAAGCTAGGCGCTGCACCGTGTCGTTTGAAACCCTATTCTGCAGCAGGTTTGGCGAGCGCGGCCCGCGTCGGAGATTATTTTTCAACGACTACTTCGTCATCCGTTCCGTGAGATCGATCCGCCGTGCTCAAGTGACGGCAACTGGCGTGGTTGAATACGACGGTCTGCCAAGAGGCGCTTCCCGCCTGCCGCCCAGACCGGAATGCCTGGAAAGTCGCATCCTGATTGCCCGTCAGGCAAGCCTATTTTTAAAATCGAATTAAGGCTTCCACCCGCCCGCAAGAGATTTATACACGGCCACCAAGGATGTTGCGCCACCCGTTTGCGCCTGCGCTAGGCGATCGCGTGCCGCGAGGAGTTCGCGTTCGGCATCGAGTACCGCGAGGAAATCGCTGGTGCCGGCGCCGAAGCGGGCGCGGGCGATTTCCGCTGCTTTGCCGGCCGATTGCGCGGCGCCGAATAAGCTTTCGGTTTGGCGTTGCGTGCGTGTGTACGCGGCCAGCGCGCCTTCGGTTTCTTCCAATGCGCCGAGCACGGCTTTTTCATAGGCGATTACGGCGGCTTCACCGCGCGCCGATGCGGCGGCGATTTGCGCGCGGTTGCGGCCGAAGTCGAGCAGCGTCCACAGCAGCGATGCGCCTAAGTTATAAACAAACGCCGCGGATTTCCCGAGATCGGCGATGCGCCCCGCGTTCAGGCCCAAGCTTCCGCCGAGGGTTAAGCGCGGGAAAAGTTCGCTGCGCGCGATGCCGATGCGCGCGGCGGCCGCGGCGACTTGCTGCTCGGCGGCAGCAACATCGGGCCGGCGGCGTAATAAAGTTTCCGGCGAACCAATACTATTCAGTGCGATGGGTTTGATGCCCGGCAATGGCTTTTGCGCGGCGAGTTGCGCGTCGAGCGCGGTCGGCACTTGCCCGGTGAGTACCGCAATTCGATAGCGGGTGCGGATCAGCGCGGTTTCAAACGCCGGAATCGACGCCGCCGTGGTCTGCACCAGCGCTTTCGCGCGCTCGGTATCAAGCGCGGTGCCGCGCCCGACGGCAAGCCGCGCTTCCACCAATTTCAATGCGGCACGCTGTGTTTCAAGCGAGGCGTTTGCGACGCGCAATTGTTCCTGTAAGCCGCGCAATTCGAAATAATTGCGCGCGACTTCGCTGGCAACGCTCACCTGTGCGGCGCGTATCAGCGATTCGCTCGCTAACACTTGCGCGAGCGCCGCTTGACGCTCGCTGCTGATACGGCCGAATAAATCCATTTCCCAAGCGACGTCGAAACCGGCGGCGAAAACATTGCTGGTTTGCGATTTGCCTTGGGTGTCGCGGGCGCGAACGCGCGCCGCATCCGCCGACGTGCCGATGATAGGTTTTCCTTCTGCGTCGGCGAAATTCGCCAATGCTCGCGCTTCGCGCAGATTGGCGCCGGCGATGCGTAAATCGGCGTTGGCCTTGATCGCTTGTGCAATTAATGCATCGAGATCGGCGTCACCAAAGCCGCGCCAAAAATCGGCCACCGGTTCGGCTTGTGTGGCGGAGGCGTTAGCAAAATCCTTGGCGAGTTGCGCGTTGTACTTCGGCAAATTCGGCGTGCTGGCACAGCCTGTCGCGAGCATCGCGGCGACGAGTAAGGAAATATTTTTCGACCTGTTCATTTCGTGTTCTCCGGTGCAGAACCGTTGTCACCTGGATGATAAGGATGCGCAGCGGCGTCGACCGCGTGGCGCAACTCGACTGCCTTCGCGCGGCGCTTTTCTGTCCCCTTACGCAACAACACATAAAACACCGGCGTTAAAAAGATGCCGAACAATGTCACGCCCACCATGCCGGAAAACACCGCGATGCCCATCGCCCGGCGCATTTCGCTGCCGGCGCCGCTGCTGATGATGAGCGGGATTACGCCGGCGCAAAACGCGATCGATGTCATCAAGATTGGGCGCAAACGCAAGCGGCAGGATTCGATGACCGCGTCGAGTGCGCTGCGGCCGCGCTCTTCTAATTCCTTCGCGAACTCGACAATCAAGATCGCGTTTTTGCAGGCGAGGCCGACCAATACCACCAGCGCAACCTGCGTGAAAATATTCAAATCGCCGGGTTGCATGAACGGCGGAAAACTCGAAATCCAAACGCCGAACAGCGCCGACAAAATACACATGGGTACGATCATGATGATCGCCAGCGGCAGACTCCAACTTTCATATTGCGCCGCGAGCACGAGAATGACCAAGATCAACGAGAGCGCGAGCACCGCCACCAATGTTGGAATTTTCCAGTTCGTGCCGGGAACGGAAGCGTCGCGCGTCAACCGATCTTGGTACGACAACTCTGTCCATTCGTAACTCATACCGCGCGGCAACGCAGTGAGGAGTTTTTCGATTTCGCCTTCTGCTTGGCCGCTCGAGAAACCGGGATTCGGCGCGCCATTGATGTCCGCCGATGGATAGCCGTTGTAACGCGTGACGCGCGTCGGGCCGAAGGTCGGATCGACTTTCATCAGCGCGCCGAGCGGCACCATTTCGCCTTTGCCGTTGCGCGTTTGAATTTGCGTAATTGCATTGGCGTCGGCGCGGAACGGCGCATCGGCTTGCACAATCACCTGGTAAGTTTTGCCGAAGCGTGTGAAGTCATTGACATACAGCGAACCGAGATTGATCTGCATCGAGTCATAGATATCATTCAGCGCCACGCCCATTTGCTTCGCGCGCGTGCGATCGACATTCGCAATCAATTGCGGCACGTTGATATCGTAAGTGGAGTAGGGCGTGCCGATGCTCGATTTCGGATTGCCATAAACTTGTCCCAGCGTACCCCACACCGCGCCGAATAACGCCTGCTCGCCTTGGCCGCTGCGGTCTTGCACTTGCAATTTGAAACCGCCGGCGTTACCGAGTCCATCTACCGCCGGTGGTGGGACGACAAACATGCGCGCACCCTGGATCTGCTGGATCGCGCCGTTGACTTGGCCGAGAATGGCATTCTTGCTTAGGTTCGGTGTGGTCCGTTTTTCAAAATCCGTCAGCCCAAAAAACACAATGCCTTCGTTCGGCGCGGCGGAAAATCCGGCGATCGACAATCCCGGAAACGCGACGGAATTTTCGATGCCCGGCACTTTCAGCGCGATGTCGCTCATTTGCCGAATCACTGCGTCGGTGCGATCAAGTGATGCGCCGGCGGGTAGTTGCGCGATGCCGATCAAATATTGCTTATCCGGCGCGGGCACGAAGCCCGCCGGGATGCGCGTGAAAAGTAATGCAGTGCCCGCGAGCAATAATCCATAGACAATCATGGCGATGGATTTGCGCCCGAGAATACCGGTGACGCCGCGGCCGTAGGCATTGCTGCTGCGGCGAAAGAAGCGATTGAAGCCACGGAAGAACCAGCCGAACAGCGCGTCCATAATGCGCGTCAGGCCATCTTTTGGCGCATCGTGGGGCCGCAACAAAATTGCCGACAATGCCGGTGAGAGCGTCAGCGAATTGAAGGCAGAAATAATGGTCGAGATCGCGATCGTTACGGCGAATTGCTTGTAGAACTGGCCGGATAAGCCGGGCACGAACGCGAGCGGCACAAACACCGCGCACAACACCAGCGCAATGGCGATGATGGGGCCGCTGACTTCTTGCATCGCTTTGATGGTCGCGTCGTGCGGCGTCAGTCCATTCTCGATATTGCGTTCGACGTTTTCAACGACGACGATGGCATCATCGACGACGATACCGATGGCAAGCACCAAGCCAAATAACGTCAGCGTGTTGATCGAAAAACCAAGCAGCAGTAAAACCGCAAACGTGCCGATGATCGACACCGGCACGGCGAGCAACGGAATGATCGACGCGCGCCAGGTCTGCAAAAAGATAATCACCACCTGCACCACCAGCAGCACCGCTTCGATCAAGGTCGTGACGACTTTTTCGATCGAGGTCTGCACAAAGCGTGTCGGATCGTAGACGATGCTGTAGGCCACACCCGGCGGGAAGTTGGGCTTTACCCGCTCCATCACTTCGCGTACGTTGTTCGACAGCGCCAGCGCGTTGCTGCCCGGCGCTTGGAAGATCACAATCGCCGCCGCTTCTTTGTTGTTGAGTAAGCTACGTAGCGCGTAGGTGTTGGCGCTCATCTCGACGCGCCCGACATCTTTGATGCGTACCAACGCGCCGCTGTTCGGATCGGCGCGCACGATAATGTCGCTGAATTCTTCTTCCGTGCTGAGCCGTCCTTTGGTGTTAATCGGCAATTGGAATTCTGTGCCTTTAGGTGCCGGTGGTGCGCCAACCGTGCCCGCGGCCACTTGCGCGTTTTGTTCGCGAATCGCGCCGACCACCTCGCTCGCCGTCATGCTACGCGCCGCCAATTCGTGGGGATTGAGCCAAATTCGCATCGCGTAATCGCCGGCGCCGAATAGCAATACCGTGCCCATGCCGGGAATGCGCAGCAATTCGTCGCGCACTTGCAACTGGCCGTAGTTGCGCAGATAAAGCGCATCGCGGCTGTTATCCGGGCTGACCAGGTGAACCACCATGGTGAGGTTCGGCGATTGTTTTTCCGTGGTCACGCCGATCTGCCGCACGATATCCGGCAGGCGCGGCAGGGCACGATTGACGCGGTTTTGCACGGCCGTTTCGGCGGCTTCCGGGTCCGTGCCAATTTTGAATGTAACGGTCAACGACATGCCGCCATCGGCAGTGGCTTGGCTTTCGAAGTAGAGCAGGTTATCGATGCCGTTGATTTGCTCTTCCAGAGGCGTTGCGACCGTCTCGGAAATCACGCGCGGATTGGCGCCGGGAAACTGCGCGCGCACCACGACTTGCGGCGGCGACACTTCCGGGTACTCGGAAATCGGCAACTGAAATATTGACAGCCCGCCGATCAGAAAAATGAAAATCGACAACACCGCCGCAAAGCGCGGCCGGTCGATGAAAAAGCGTGAGATGTCCATTCTCTAACTCTTCTTATCGATGGGTTTGGCTTCTTCCTTTTGCGGTGGCGGCGCGCCGGGCGCGGCAGCGATCGGCATGCCCTTGTCGTCCACCTTCATCACCTGCGGCGTGACAGGCGCGCCGGGGAAGGCGCGCTGCAAGCCATCGACGATGATATTCTCGCCGCCTTTCACACCAGTCACGACGCGCATGCCGTCGATCAACGCCGCGGTTTTTACTTCGCGCGGCTCGACGATATTATTCGCACCGATCACCATGACGATTTTGCGCGTTTGATCGGTCGTGATCGCGCGGTCCGGCACCAGCGTCGCTTCGTAGGAACCGCTGCCGAGCAGCTTAATGCGCGCCGACAGGCCCGGCGTAAAGCGATTGTCTTTGTTGTCAAACACCGCGCGTGCACGCATGCTGCCGGTCGCCGGATTTAAGCGATTGTCGACAAAATCCATGCTGCCTTGATGCGGATAGCCTTCTTCGTCGGACAATCCCATCAGCACCGGATTGGCGGTTTCGCGCGACGAAGGCCGCGTGCCGTCTTTTGCCGCGCGGACATATTTAAGATACGTCGCTTCGCTGGCATCGAAATAGGCGTAAACGCGATCCATTGAGACGATGGTGGTCAACACTGGTTCACCCGCGTTAACTAAATTGCCCGGCGTCACGGCGGCGCGGGAAATGCGGCCGTCGATCGGCGAGGCGATGCGGGTAAAACTTAAATTGAGTTTCGCGGCGTTGAGTTCTGCTTGCGCGGCTTGGATCGAAGTTTCGCCGTTGCGAACGGCGGCGCGCAGTTGATCGACTTCTTGCAGCGAAATCGCCTGCATCGGCAATAATTTTTCGGCGCGCACCAATTCGCTTTTTGCCAGACCCCATTGCGTGCGTGTCGCGGCGATGCGTGCTTGAACGCGCGCAACTTCCATCTCGAACGGACGAGGATCGATGCTGAACAGCACATCGCCTTTTTTGATTTTTTGCCCTTCGGCAAAATGGACTTTATCCAACGTGCCGGCGACGCGCGCGCGAATGTCGACGGTGTCGATCGCTTCAAGGCGAGCCGTGAAATCGTCGAATTCTTGCACCACACGTTTGGTCACCGGCGCGACGGAAACCGGCGGCCCGCCACTGCTACCGGGCGGGCCTTTCGCTTCGGAGCCACCCTTGCCGCAAGCAGCCAATGACAACGCACTAAACAGGGCAGACAATAAAACTACGCGCGACGTTGAATCGATCATGTAATCCTCTGATTTAGTTGGGCATGCGGCGGTTGTTCAGGTTTTTTTGCGCGATGCAACAATTGGATTATATCTGGCTGCTTTGGTTCCTTAAGCAAAACGAAGATTCGAAATAGGCCCTTGCCAGGATGTCCGCCCTAATTGCATTGCGGCGTGGCATGCCTGAAGAAGCGCTTAAATAATGGCTCTCCGGGCATGCCATATTAGTCGGAATGTCGATGACAAAGTGATTTTCAAAAGCAGATATAATCGCGCCAAACCCGAAAATAAATATTCCGTGCATCTACCGCTTCGAACTTCGATCTACCCCGTTGTTACTGCATTCCCGGCGCACTGTCATGAGCGCTGACCCATACGCGGCGCGCGGCCCGTTGTGGGCCGACCCGAAACGCGATCGGGAAAATACCATTTCGCTGCCGCTGGCTTTTTTGATTGCAGCGATTCTGGAATTTGGAATTTTAGCGGCGATTTTTTTGGTGGATTGGTCCAGCGACTACGGCGTTCAGGAACCAATGCCGATGACCGTGCAACTGGTGGAACCGGAGCCGCCCAAGCCCGAACCGGTGAAACCACCGGAGCCACTGCCGCCGGAAGAAAAGAAGCCCGAGCCGCCGAAACCGATTCCTAAACCGGAGCCGAAACCGATTCCGAAAGTGGAGCCGCCGAAGATCGAGCCCAAGCCGATTCCCGAGCCGAAGATTGTGATCCCGGAGCCTGAGCCGGAAAAAGTACCCGAACCGCCGCCACCGGAACCTAAGCCCGAGCCAAAAGTGGAGCCGCCGCCGGAGCCCGTCAAAGAGGAGGCGAAGCCGGAACCGAAGGTCGAGCCTAAGGAACAAGTCGCGCCGCCGAAACAAGTTCGCAATGCGAAGCCGATTCGTAAAGTGGCCGCGGCCTATCCACGCACCGCGTTGAAAGACGGCACGATGGGCAAGGTCAAGGCGCGCTTGACCATCGGCGTGAGCGGCGAAGTGATCGATGTGGAAATCCTGGAATCGAGCCCACCGGGTATTTTCGATGACGCCGTGACCAAGGCGGTGAAGCAATATAAATTCGAGGGTGACGGCACGCAGTATTTCGTTGATCAGGAAGTCGTGTTTAAATTGGAAAATTAATTTTTACGGAAGTCTACGATGAAAAGCAAAGCCGTGTTAACACTCGATGATCTAAAAAAAATCGCCGCCGGCGCCGAAGCCGAAGCGAATAAAAATAAATGGAATGTCTCCATCGCCATTTGCGATGACGGCGGCCATTTGTTGTTTTACCAGCGCCTCGACGGTGCGGCGCCGATCAGCTCGCACATCGCGCCGCAAAAAGCGCGCACGGCGGCGATCGGCCGTCGTAACACAAAAGTGTATGAAGACATGGTCAATGGCGGCCGCTTTAGCGCACTCTCGATGCCGGAAGCGACCCATTTGGAAGGTGGCGTACCGATCATCGTTGAAGGTGAAGTAATCGGCGCGGTCGGCGTGTCCGGCGTGAAATCGAGCGAAGATGCGCAGATTGCCGAAGCGGGAATCAAGGCCCTACTCAGATAAGCAATGAGCAAGATCACCAAGGTTGAAGTTCACGCGTTTCAGTTCGATGCGCACAATCTTGGTTTCACGCGCGGTGAAGGCGTCGGCGCGTTCGGCTACAAAAAAAATTCCAAGATTCGTGTGACCAAATACGCGACGGTGATCGTGACCGATAACGGCTTGCGCGGCGAGTACGTTGCGCAATGGGTCGCGTCGGCGTCGTCGCTCGGACAAACCTTAATGCTCGCGCCGTACTTAATCGGCCGCGAAGCGGAAGAGCGCGAATTCATTTACGACGATTTGAAGCGCCAAGCGCGCCAGTTCGATCACATGGGCCACGGTCCAATCGATATCGCGTTGTGGGATTTGGCCGGGAAGAAATTAGGCGTATCGATTTCCGAATTGCTCGGCGGCTATCGCAAACGTTTGCCCGCGTATGCCAGCACCTATCACGGCGATCGCAACGGCGGATTGCATTCGAAACAAGCGTTCGCTGACTTCGCGCAGCAATGCTACGAGCTTGGTTATCGCGCGTTCAAAATTCATGGCTGGAACGAAGGCAACAAACGCGAAGAAGCGGAAAATGTTTTGCACGTACGAAAAATCATCGGCGACAAAATGGAATTGATGCTCGATCCCGCCTGCGAGTTGCGTACTTTTGCTGACGCGCTCTACGTCGGGCGTGCGTGCGATGAAGCGAATTATTTTTGGTACGAAGATCCGTTCCGCGATTCCGGCACGTCGGCATTTGCGCATAAAAAACTGCGCGAATTTTTGAAGACGCCGATTCTGCAAACTGAGCACGTGCGTGGTGTTGAGCCGAAGGCGGATTTTTTGATTGCCGGTGGCACGGATTTTTTACGCGTCGATCCGGAATACGACATGGGCATTACCGGTACGATGAAGATCGCCCATCTCGCCGAAGCGTTCGGTATCGATGCCGAGATTCATGTCTGTGGCCCCGCGCACCGTGCGTGCATGAGCGCGATGCGCAATAGCAATTATTACGAAGTCGGCTTAGTCGGCCCCGATTGCCCCAATGCGATTGCGTCGGTTTACGCCTGCGATTATTCCGATATGATCGATTGCGTTGGTGACGATGGTTGTGTGCCGGTGCCAACCGGGCCGGGGTTGGGCGTGACTTACGATTGGGATTTCATTAACAAAAATCGCATCGCGTTGCACGAGTTTAAATAAGACCAAGTACATTACGACTTGTCATTCCCGCGTGCCCTTGTGGCACGGGAATCCATTTGGCAATGGAAAATGCAAGCGCACTATGGATTCCCGCCTTCGCGGGAATGACAAGGTTTAGAAGTTAGTTTTGAATAACAAACGAGGTTGTTAAATGCAAACAATAAGCGCTGCACGCTTTGCGTTACTGATCGTTGCACTCATTATCGTCGGTTGCGCGAGCAAACCATCCTCCCGTGCACCACGAGCGCCCACGCCGTCGGAGGGTCGATCCGCGCCGAGCAAAGCCAACGTTCAATACGACAAATTCACCGGCAGTTGCAATTCCTGGCAAAACTACATCGCGCAAAAAGGCGTGCAAGATTGCGCCGGGCGCACCCACCCCGGCTGGATCGGTTCGACGCGTTGCAATGTCACCGCCACCGGCTACAGCTACACGCCGCAACGCGACGAAGGCATCCTCGGCCGCACCTGCTTTAACGTCGAGCTGCCGGCCAATCCTAATCAATTTCAATTGGGGTCCGCTTGTGTGCGGATCGTCGATTGGGTGCCACCGAGCGCGATCACGCAATCCTGCGCCGACAACCGCGGCAATTGGTTAGATCGCGTGTTGGTGCACGAGCAGCAACATGCCTATCACTGCGAAATGGAAGTATGGAAAGCCAATCAGCGTTGGGTCAAGCGCAGCCGCCGCTATTCCGGTTGCGGATTCACCGAGAGTGGCGCGTTGAGGGAATTGAAGTCAAAAATAGACGATGTGCTTAAGGACGAAATCAACCGAATCATGGATTCGATCGAGCGCGAGTCCGAGCGCTTTCATGCGTCATCGCAGGGCCAGCCGATCATTACCAATTGCAGCGTGTGTAAGTAACAACTGCAATGTTACCGATGGGTCATTCCCGCGAAGGCGGGAATCCATTTGGCATCTCAAAGTCAAAATGGGTCGCCACTTTCGCGGGGACGACAATAGTAGAAGCTTGATATTCGAAGAATAGGTCCGCTAACTTTTCTTCTTCTTAAACGCGTCGATCTTCTCTTTCAGCAAACTCATTTCCGTGCAACCGGTCATACACAGCGCGCGAAGCTTATTCAAATGTTCCTCCGCCTTCGCTAAATCGTTTTTAATCAAATAAGCCTCGCCGATATATTCGTGCGCAGCTTTGTGGCCAGGCGAAAGCACCAGCGCTTGTTCGTAATGCTTAAAAGCACGGTCGAAATCGCCAGTGTTGCGATAGGCGTAGCCCAAATAATTATGCACGTCGGGATTATTTTTATCGATCTCCAACGCTTTTTTCAGCGGTGGAATGGCGTTTGCATAGTCCTTCGCTTCCAGCGCTTGCTTTCCTTGCAAAAAATTAGGCTCGGAAATGTTCGCTGCTTCTTCGACGCCCATATTGGCTAAGGCTGGTGCGAGCGCGCAGGCGAGGGCAATGGCAATCAAACGGCGGGTAATGACTTGGGGCAATAAATTCATCGATCAACTCCTTAAGCTAAATTTACGACGGGCGCATTGTAGTCAAACGCATGCTTAACCCATAAGTTTACGATAATTATTATAAGACTTTATTAAAAAGCGCCTACGCAAAGCACAAAATCGCGATCGTGCCACGAGGTAAGCGCAGAGCGGCTCTTCAGGTAGGCATCGCTGTAAGGCAAGCGGGGAGCGGCTCGTGGCGTGGTTCTCCAGAAAATCACGTACCTCGTAGGTTGGTGGTGAGCGCAGCGAACCCCACATACAACATCGCGAAGGCCGCTGGTTTGTTGGGGTTCGCTGCGCTCACCGCCAACCTACAGGCGGGCGGGGCCATCCAGAAAAACAAACGTCGAGTAGGTTGCGGGTGAGGCACGAACCCCAACACACAATCTGGGCGTACTTGTTGGGGTTCGCTGCGCTCACCGCCAACCTACGGGCTGGCGGGGCCATCCGGAAAAACAAACGTCGAGTAGGTTGCGGGTGAGGCACGAACCCCAACACTTCCCCCCGACACGGTGATGTTGGGGCTCGTGCCTCAGCG
>JANOGO010000356.1:0-20344 GCA_031406045.1 Pseudomonadota bacterium | reverse complement strand
CATGAACCGACCTTCAAAGGTAGGGTGGATCAAGCGCAGCGGATCCACCATGGGCGAAAAAAATCGGCGAACGATGTTCTTGTTCGCAGAGCATCTCCTCTCACAGTGTCATTGCGAGCACAGCGAAGCAATCGCGCTTTTTAGCGGCCGCAATAAAACGAGATAGCTTCGCTTCGCTCGCAATGACAACTCGCAATCAAACACGATCAATATGCACCTTACCAAACAGCCCATAAGGCTTAACCATCAAGATCAACACCAAAATCACAAACGGGGCGACTTCTTTTACACCGCCGCCGAACAGCGGATCGAGATAGCCGCCGGCGAGATTTTCCAACACGCCGACCAATAAGCCACCGACGATGGCACCGATGATGCTATCCAAGCCGCCGAGAATGACAACCGGAATGACCTTCAAACCGATCGCCGCCAACGCAGCGTCGACACCGCCGCGCACACCACCGAGCAAAATTCCGCCGATCGCCGAAACGACGGCGGCGATTGCCCACGCCAGCGCGAACATGCGCCGCACCGAAATACCCATCGACATCGCCACCTGTTGGGAAAACGCCGTCGCGCGCATGGCGATGCCGGCGCGCGAATATTTGAAGAATAAGGTAAATAGCAGCAGCAAAATCGCGACGCAAACGACGCTATAAATATAGCCTTGCGATACCGGCAATGGCCCAATTTGCACCGGCGTCGACGGAAAAATTTCCGGGAACGGCCGCGTATCCGTGCCCCAAATACCTTGGACGATAGCCTTTAACACGCTGGATAAACCCAGCGTCACCATGATTACCGAAATTACCGGCTCACCGATCATCGGCCGCAAGATCAAGCGCTCGATCAACATGCCGAGCACAACGGAAAAGATCAGCGTAATAATCAGCGCCACCCAAAACGGCACGTTGTACTGACCGACCACCGCCAAGCTTATGTAGGCGCCCAGCAGCAAAAATTCGCCCTGAGCAAAATTTACCACGCTGGTCGATTTAAAGATGATGACGAAGCCGAGCGCGACCAGTGCGTAAACACTACCGACCACCAGGCCGTTGATCACCAATTGCAAGAAAAAATTGATGTCCATGGCCTAGGCTAAATTCCGTAGCAGCAACGTCGTTTGAAAGCGCGCTGTTTTGCCGTCTTGAAATTTGATGGTGGTGTCGATCGGCACTTGGTTTTTGTCGCTATACAGCGCGTCGATCACATCTTTGTAGCGATCTTCCACAAAGCCTCGCCGGACTTTACGCGTGCGCGTCAACTCTTCGTCATCGGCATCGAGCTCTTTATACAGCAACACGAAACGCTTGAGATTCGCCGCTTGCGGCAAGGTCTCGTTGACCTTCGCTACTTCCGCTTCCAGCAACCCGTACACCGGTTCTTTCGCTGCTAGGTCAGTATAGGTCGTGTATGAAAGTTTTTGGTTCTCTGCCCATTTACCGACGATACTCATGTCGATACAAATCATGGCCGTCAACTGCGGCCGGTCGTTACCGATCACCACGGCCTCTTTGATGTAGGGCGAAAATTTCAAGCGATTCTCAATATATTGCGGCGAGAATTGCGTGCCGTCCGCCAAACGCATCACGTCTTTGATGCGATCGATAACGACCAGATGACCGTCGTCCGTCAGGTATCCGGCATCGCCCGAGTGTAACCAACCGTCGCGTATCGTTTGCTTGGTCGCCTCATCATTTTTATAGTAGCCCGGCGTGATTGATGCGCTGCGCGACAGTATTTCGCCATCGGCGGAAATCTTCACGTCCGTACCTGGAATCGGTTTACCGACCGTGTGAAATTGCACGTCGCCGTCGGGGTGGATACACGAGATACCGCTGATTTCCGTTTGGCCGTAGAGTTGCTTCAGCGGCACGCCGAGGGCGTGAAAAAAACGGAACACGTCGGGCCCCAAGGCTGCGCCGCCGGTCGAGCAGGTGCGCAAATTCGACAGCCCCAAGCGATCCTTCAACGGACGAAACAAGGCCCAGTAAGATAATTTGTGCAGCAAAGCTAAACCAAGCGGAACCGGCTGCTTTTTGAACGTCAGGTCGGCGATCTTGTAACCGATCGGCATCGCCCATTCGTACATCCAACGTTTAAAGCGCGTTGTGTCCATGATCTTGACTTGCACGGTCGAGGTCATGTTCTCCCAAATCCGCGGCGGCGCAAACATGCTGTGCGGGCCGATCTCGCGAATATCTTCCATCACCGTGCTCGGGTCTTCCGGAAAATTAATGGTGAAACCGACTAACAAGCTGATCGTTACCGAGACCATTTGCTCGCCGATCCATGCCAGCGGCAAAAACGAAACGAACTCGTCGCTCTGCAACTTTTGGTCGACGGCGTTGACACTTTTTGCCATCACGATCAGATTGTCGAACGTCAGCACCGCGCCCTTGGGAGAGCCCGTAGTTCCCGACGTATAGGAAATAATCGCCGCATCACTGCCTTTGCCGGCAGCAATACTTTGTTCCCAGCGGCCGGGCTCCACTTGATGCATTGCCCTGCCCTTTTCTTCCACTGCGGCAAAACTGATTAAGGCCGGATGATCGTATTTGCGCATACCGCGCGGCTCGGCATAAATCACGCGCTTGAGCTTGGGCAGCTTATCGATCATGTCGAGGATCTTGTCGACTTGCTCTTGATCTTCCGCCACGACAAATTTCGCGTCGCAGTGGTCAATCACGAACGCGACTTCGGTTAAATTCGAATCCTGATAAATCCCCACGCCCGCGCCACCGGCGCCTTGGGCCGCGAGTTCCGCACAGACCCACTCCGGTCGGTTGTTACCGATAATTGCAACCTTATCGCCTCGCTCAAAACCTAAACTCACCAGACCCAGCGAAAAATCGCGCACCTTGTCGTGATACTGCTGCCAACTCAGTGCTTGCCAAATACCGAATTCCTTCTCGCGCAATGCCGGCTTCGCGCCGAACTCACGTGCATTACGCGCCAGCAATTTTGGAAACGTGTTGAGAACGTCGCTCATTCGTCTTGGCCTAAATAGGCTTTTTGCACATCGCTGCTGCGCTGCACTTCTTCGGGCGTGCCATCGGCAATTTTTTGCCCGAAGTTCAACACCACGACGCGATTGCAAATGTCCATGACCACGCCCATATCATGTTCGATCATGATGATGGTCGTGCCGCGATCTTCGTTGATATCCAGAACGAAGCGCGCCATATCCTCTTTTTCTTCAGCATTCATTCCAGCCATCGGTTCGTCAAGCAATAAAATTTTTGGCTCAAGCGCCAATGCGCGCGCCAACTCAACGCGCTTTTGCAATCCATAGGCCAAGGTGCCGACGGTTTTTTTGCGGATCGATTCGATTTCCAAAAAATCGATAATGTCTTCCACGTATTCGCGATGGACGACTTCTTCTTTTTGCCCGCTACCGTAATAAAGGCCGCCGGCCAGCACGCCGGTTTTCTGATGGGTATGGCGTCCGATCAACAGATTATCGAGCACCGTCATGCCCTTGAACAACGCGATATTTTGAAACGTCCGCGCCAATCCCATTCCGGTGCGCGCATAGGGAGAGAGCGCAGTGATGTCCTGCCCGTTGAGAACGATTTGACCTTCTTGCGGACGATAAACGCCACTGATGCAATTCAGCATGCTGGTTTTGCCCGCACCATTCGGGCCGATGATGGCGTGGATGGTGCTTTGCTCGACATTAAAACCCACGCCTTTAATCGCCGTTACACCACCGAAGCGCAACGTGATGTTTTTAACTTCTAGCTGCGCCATCCTTACTTCCACACCCGGCGGTCGTCGATTTTTTTCGCGCCTTGCGCAATGGTACCCGCGGCGGCGATTTCCACATCACCCCGCACTTTCACTTGATCTTTCAACGCTTCGGCTAAACGCGCCGCGAGGCCGACGCCGGATGCGCCCTCAGCCAACTCCACAACATAAGCCAACTGGTCTTGATGTTGCTCGCGGGTGACGAGCGCTTGGTAACGCGCGACTTCGGGAAAGGTTTTCATCACACCATCGATTTGCGTGCCACGGATGAACATGCCTTTCACTTTTACCGCATCACCCACGCGGCCGAGCAAACCGGTAAGTTTCGGCGACGTGCGGCCGCAAGCACAAACCGCCGCCTCTTTCCAACTGCTGATATCACCGGTGGCGAAGCGCAACAAGGGGTAAGCCTGATCGAACAACGTCGCAACGATTTCGCCGGGTTGGCCGGGCTCGGCGAGTTGCCCGGTTTCGATGTCGATCAGTTCGACAATGCATTCGGGATGCAAATGCAGGCCGTCTTTTTCCGCGCATTCGTAAGCGATCAACCCGAGGTCCGCGGTACCGTAACCTTGCAACACGCGAATACCGAAATCGGTTTCCAATTCGCTGCGCAAGCTCGGCGGCAACATTTCGCCGGTAACGAACGCGACTTCGATTTTAAGCGGCGTGTTCAGTTCGCGCGCTTTCGTGAGCAAGGTGTGCAGAAAGCTCGGCGTGCCGGTGTAGCCCGTCACGCCTAGGTCTGCGGCCACGCGCACTTGTAGTTCCGTTTGCCCAACGCCGGCCGGAACAACGACACAGCCGATATGACGCAACGCGCTATCGAACATAAAGCCCGCCGGCGTCATATGATAAGAAAACGTGTTTTGCACCAGGTCGCCCGCACGAAACCCTGCTGCGGTCAGCGCCGGCGCGAAACGCCAAAAGTCCGGCGCATCGCCTTGCGGATCGTAAATATTGCCGGGCGACATGAAAACCCGCGCAAGCTTTTCTACTGCAGTCGCGTTTAATCCGCCAAACGGCAGCGCCTCTGCTTGAATAGCCGACAGTGCATCTTTGCGGATAATCGGCAGACGCAGCAAATCGTTGGGGCTGCGAATATCCACCGGCTTCACACCAGCCGAATCGAGTTGCGCGCGAGCGCGCGGCGCATTGGCGTAGGCGAGTCGAACGGTTTCCGATAATCGCCCGCTCAAGAAACCCGCGCGCATTTCCGCGCTCTGGGTTTCCATCTTTAGATCGAAAATACGGGAAGTTCGCAGTGGTTTTGTCATCGATTGAGCGAGGCTACAGTATTCTTTGCTTCAAAAATCCCACTCTGTCATTCCCGCGAAAGCGGGAATCCATTTGGCAGCAGCGCTAGCCAATGCAGTATGGGTTCCCGCTTGCAGCGCGCGTTCGGACTTGTAAGTCCGAACCGTTTCGCAGGCGGCTTGTGTCCAAGCCGAATTCCCTGCTGCACCCTTCGCGGGAACGACAGGCCAGAAATTTACGACAACCATCTTTTACGTCGCTTATAAAACTTCAAATTCTTGTAGGTCTTTTTCTCGCCCTCGACGCCGGCACCGAGATAAAAACGCTTCACGTCTTCGTTGTTTCGAAGCTTATCTGCGTCACCGTCAAGCACGATTCGACCATTCTCCATGATGTAACCATAGTCGGCGATCGACAGCGCTAAGTTGGCATTTTGCTCGACTAAAAGAATCGTGGTTTTTTCCTCGACGTTTATCTTTTTGATAATGGCGAAAATTTCTTTCACCAACATTGGCGCAAGGCCGAGCGACGGCTCATCGAGCAAAATCAATTTCGGCCGCGACATGATCGCGCGGCTGATGGCAAGCATTTGCTGTTCGCCGCCGGACAGGTAACCGGCGAGCTGATTGCGTCTTTCTTTCAAGCGCGGAAAGTAATCGAACACAAGATCGTGATCGCGCTTGAGTCCTGCCCGATCGGAGCGGATATAGCCGCCCATCTGAATATTTTCGTCGACGGTGAGATCCTCAAACACCCGCCGTCCTTCCATCACTTGAAACACACCGCGGCGGACGATTTGCTCCGCTTCGAGTTTCTCAAGCCGTTCACCGAGAAACTGAATATCGCCGTCGGTCACCTCGCCCTCCTCCGCTTTGAGTAAGCCGGAGATGGCCTTCAGCGTCGTGCTTTTGCCGGCGCCATTGGAGCCCAGCAACGCAACGATCTTGCCTTCATCAACGGCCAGCGACATCCCTTTCAGGACGAGAATCGCCTTATCGTAAATGACTTCGATATTGTTGACGCGGAGCATAACCCTCTATGGATACGGACAAAACGAACATCCCTTGCAGTTACCGGCAAAGGGAGTTCGTGTGCGGCTACTTTACATGCCCAGCCATTCTTTTTTGCGTGGCAAATCGTAATCTTTGACTTTAACGAGCTTGCCGTTTTGTACCTTATAAATCGGTGTACGGGTGCTGGGACGGTGATCCGTCGACGTATAGGTTAAATTCGGCACCAACCCGCCGGCGTTGAAATCGCTGATGGTCTCCATGGCTTTCTTAATGCCTTCGCCATTCAAACTACCGGCCTTATCGGCGCGCTTCAGGGCTTCAACCCACACCAAGGCCGTGGTCCACCCGCGCACATAAATTGCATCAAGAGAGCTTTTCGCCGTCTTACCTTTGTTAAAGTCGAGGATGGCTTTCATTCCCGGAACATCCGTTCCATAAGGCACATGAGGCATCACGCCGGTTACGCCTTCCGCGGTCGCCCGCGCGACTTCGGGCAATTTCTCGCTAAAGCCGAAAGGGTTGGAGCCAAATTTTATTTTCAAACCTAGTTTTTGCGCGTCTTTGAGAATGATCGATGCCCCGGTGGTCGTCACGTTGATGTAGGCATAGTCGGTCTTATTTTTCTGCATATTTAGTAGTTGGCTGGTGGCATCTTGAAAATTGCCGGGCACCACTTCTTCGCTGGAAACTTCGATGCCAAGCTCTGCCGCATATGCCTTGCCCGCGACCAACGGCGAACGACCGTAAGGATTGTCACCAAAAATAAATGCCACCCGCGGTTTACGGCTGGAATCCTTCCAATCGTCTTTAATCCACAAGAGCCAAGCGCGCAATTGATCCGAGTAGCTGGGCCCGACGAAAAAATTGTAGGGCGTTTTGGCAGGATCCGTCAGGTGCGCGGAAAACGACGCCGAGAAATAAGGAATCTTGTCGTTGTTTACAAAATTCTTCAGCGCTTCGGTATCGCCGGTTCCCCAACCACTGATCATCAAGACATTTTCGTCGCCCACTAAGCGCTTATAGGCAGCGACCGCTTCAGGAATTTTGTAGCCATAATCGACATCGATTAATTTTATTTTTTTGCCGCCGATACCGCCACCCGCATTGGTAAGCTCGACGTAGTCACGCACGCCTTGAGCAAACGGTTTGCCTACGTCCGAGGTAATTCCCGTCAAATCGAATATCCCGCCAACCTTGATTTCCTGCGCGTGCGCAACCGCAATCCCGCCGAGGGCAATCAATCCAACCAGGACTACCTTTAAGCGCAACAATCTACTCATTGAAATTCTCCTAATCATTTATGCTTCTAAACAACGGCGTCAAATACTAACAATCCCCCATGGGGAAGTCAAAAATGGTGCGCGTGCTACACTGCAGCATAACGTCGCTAGCCGTAATCGGCAGACAGCGACTCATTTTTTTCTGACGGAAAATCCTTTGAACACCTCCCGCTCCGAGTTTCATTTAATTAATGGACTACGCTACCACGTACGATTGTGGGGCGATGAAAATCAGCCGACCCTGTTTTTGTTGCACGGCTGGATGGACGTCGCCGCGTCATTTCAGTTTCTGGTCGACGCGCTCGAACAAAATTGGCGCGTGATTGCGCCGGACTGGCGCGGCTTTGGCCTGTCGGAATGGAGCAAAAATCCGTATTATTTTCCCGACTATTTTGCCGATTTGGATCGCCTGCTTGATCATTACCAATCCGATTCTCCGGTAAACCTGATCGGTCACAGCATGGGCGGCAACGTCGCGGGAATCTTTGCCGGCATTCGTCCCGAGCGCGTCGCCAAGCTGGTGTTGTTGGAAGGTTTTGGGCTCAAGCCCACCGCGCCGAGCCAAGCACCGGGCCACCTGACCAAATGGCTCGAGCAACTCAAACAGCCGCCAAGCTTCAAAACCTATGGCAGCGTTGAAGAATTCGCTCAGCGCTTACAACAAAACAACCGCCGCCTCACCTTCGAGCGTGCGCAATTTATCGCTCAGCATTCGTGCGCGGAAACGTCGCCGGGAAAGATCGAATTACTCAGCGATCCCAGCCACAAACTTACCAATCCGGTTTTGTATCGCCTCGAAGAAGCGCAAGCGGCGTGGCAACACATTACCGCGCCCAGCCTTTGGATTACCGGCGCTGATTCCGAGTTCATGCGCATGCAAATCGCCAGCCCCGACGATTACGCGTCGCGTAAAGCATGCTTCAAAGACTTGCGCGAAGAAATTATTCCGGACTGCGGCCACATGATGCATCACGATCAACCGCAAGCGCTGGCAATGTCACTCGAAACTTTCTTAGAGAAATAGCAAGGCGTAACCATCATGAAAAAACTCGAAGGCCAAGTCGCGCTGATCACCGGCGGCGGCCAGGGCATCGGCGCGGCGATTGCGTTACGCTACGCGCACGAAGGCGCGAAGGTTGTTGTCGTCGATCTTAACGAAGCGAACGCGAACAACGTCGCCGCGCAAGCACGTACGCTTGGAACCGATGCAGACGCTTTCGTCATCGATATTCGCGAACCGGCACAAAGCGCGGCGATGGTCGAGCGTGTCGTGAAGCGCTTCGGGCGGCTTGATCTGTTGGTCAACAACGCCGGCGTTATTCGTGTGCGTTCGTTGTTGAACACCACGCCGGAAGATTGGGATTTCATTCAATCGGTTAACACGCGCGGATTATTTTTCGCACTGCAAGCGGGCGCGAAACAAATGCTGCAACAAGCGCCGATCGCAGAAGGCCGCCCACGCGGCAAGATCATTAACATGGCATCCATCGCCGGTCGCGGCGGCCGCGCGATGCTCGGCGCCTACGCCGCCAGCAAATGCGCGGTGATCAACATCACACAAACCGCCGCGCAGGAATTCGCGCCACACTTGACGGTGAACAGCATCTGCCCTGGCCCGGTCGACACCGACATGTGGAAACAAATCGATCAAGAATGGAGCGCGCAAGAAAATCGCCCGCTCGGTTCCGTGTGGCAAGAACGCATACGTACCATTCCGATGAAACGCGGCGAAACGCCCGATGATTTAACCGGCATGGCGCTTTTTCTGGCGAGCGCAGATTCCGATTACATCACCGGCCAATCGTATAACGTAGACGGCGGTATTTTGATGAGTTAATGGGAGCAGCATGAACATCACTCAATTCGATCACATCGGCATCCGCGTCACCGATGCCAAACGCGCGGTGGATTTCTATCGTGGACTGGGATTTGAAGTCATCCTCGAAGTGGATTTTGACGCGGTAATCATCATGAAAAATGCCGGCGGCGTCGAAATTAATTTGATCATCAACGGCGTCGGCCCGATCGATAGCAAAAACATATTAATGGACGTTCCCACGAAACATCCCGGCTTTACCCATGTCGCGCTGCGCGTCGGTTCGATTGTAAAAACCATCGACGAATTGCAACGTCTAAACATCGCCATCACCCAAGGCCCGGTCACATTCGGCGGCAACGAAGTTTCCGTTTTCATCCGCGATCCCGATCGCAATGTCATCGAACTGCGTAATCACGAGCGGGATTTGTCGACGATTCCTGGGTTGATCCAATACACGCCCTAAGTTAAGCGGTGATCTCACGAGTTATAGTTTAGCGCGCTGGCTCTCCGGTTCGTTCTTTTAGCGGAGCTGAGCGAAATGAATTTTCCCAAACGAAACATCGCCACGAGCCAATCTGGGTGCGGCTCTCCAAGCATGCTTTGCCACGAGGCACGGTTGATGCGGCTTGTGGCACGACGATGTTTTTGCTACCTGATATCCCAACAAGAATGTCCCCGAATGACGACAGAACATATCGTATCAATTCAAGCGATTAACCATATCGCTTGAAAATGTGTCGGCGAATTCAAACAGTTTGCCGCGCGTAATGGGTTAGGGAAGCTCTGAATAAGTTCGAGTTCTAAGTGAGACAAGGCGCGAAAAAAAAATATCGACGCAGCATATAGTTGATATGTAAGGAGATAATTTTTGTGAGGAACGCAGTATCACGACGAAATCGGACTTATTCAGCGCTTCCTTAGGCGTTACCGCGATTGAAATCCTGAACCCTTGTTTATGCGCAGAATATGCTGGGTTGGTACGCTCTGTGCTTGTATACGCGAACGAAATAATACCGCGGCACATTCAGGGGAAAATCAAATGAAGCAAACTATTCGTCAAACGTTCGGCGCACGCAAAATTGTTGCGCTGATCGCCATTTCATTACTCACTACCAACGTCATTGCGCAAACTGTCGGTCGGGTCCTTGATCTGCGGCCCGGTGGCAGCTTCGAGACGATGGTAGAAAGTTTGGCTGCGGGCGATACGCTGATCGTTCATGCTGGAACCTACGCCGATAGCGGCCGCCTCAGCATTACGGCACGGGGAACTGCGGCAACGCCGATTGTGATTCGCGGCGCGACCGGCGAAGCGCGCCCGGTGATTACGCGCCCGAGTGCCGCCGCACTGCAGAATACGATCAACATCGAAGGCGCCGCCTATCTCACCATCAAGGGCTTAGAGATCGTCGGCAACGGCGGCGACGGCATCAATCTGAATAGCTTTCCGACGTTTATTACGCTGGAAGATTTGAAGATTCACGATGTCGACGTCGGTATTAATTTCCGTAGCTCGATGAATAATATCATCGCACGTCGCAATGAAATTTACCGTACCGGCGCGCGCAACGGCACCGGCGAAGGCATGTACGTCGGCTGCAACAACGCCACGTGTCTCGTCAGCGATTCGTTGATCGAAAACAATTGGATTCACGATACGCTTCCCGGCACGTCGCAGGGCGACGGCATCGAAATAAAAGTCGGATCGCACTCCAACATCATTCGCGACAACGTCATTTACAACCGGCCTTATCCGGGCATCTTCGTTTACGGAACGCTCGCGAACGGTGCGAATCTGGTCGAAAGAAACGTGATTTGGAATTGCCTGGAAGGCATTTACGCCGTGTCGGACGCGATCGTTCGCAACAACATTATCTTGAATAGCACGTTGGGACTTTCGCTTTATCCCCACGCGCAAGTGCCCGTGCTGAAAAACATCACAGCGGTCAACAACACGCTGTACGGAAATCGCACCGGCGTTCTGGTTCGCTGGGGCGGTATCAATATGATGCTGGCCAACAATGCTATTTTTTCTCCGAGCGCAACGGCGGTTAACAGCGGCTCGGGAATTGCGACGTCGGCAATCGTCCGAAATAATTATATCGAAGGCAGTTCGTCATCGGCGATCGATAACGCACGATTTTTCGCCGGCGGTAGTTCTTCGACCGTATTTACCAATACGGCCGCCAGGAATTTTTGGCCTTTGGCTAATTCGATTGTGCTCGGCAAAGGAGATTCCTTGTTAACGCCCGCTCTGGACTTCAACGGATCGAAACGAGCGGCGCCATTCGACGTCGGTGCGTATCAACGAAACGGGCTTGCAAGTAACCCCGGCTGGGCCATCACGACGAGCTTCAAAACGCCGTTGGTGCCCGGCGCCGGAACGGGAGAAATAATTCTAGACAATCTTGGCGCGGGTGCGCGCGATGCCACGCGCAGTTTTTCGGGGCAGTGGTGCCTTTCCGGATCCGCGAACAAATACGCCGCCAACTCACTCTACAGTTGCGGTAACGCCATCGACACCTATCGCTGGACGCCATCAATATCATCAGCGGGGTTTTACGATGTCTACGTTTGGTGGAGTACGCACGCTAATCGCTCCATCAATGTACCTGTGACCATTAAACACGCGGCCGGCACATCGGTGAAAAATTACAATCAACGCAGCAGCGGCGGCCAATGGGTGTTGCACGGCCGCTATAGTTTTGCGCTAGGCGCAGGCAGTTATGCAGAGGTAAGCGACGTCAACGGCCAAGCGGCCGCGGACGCCGTAAAATTTCTTCGAGTTGAATAACGCGCTTGCCGGAGAGCCGCATCCCACTTGGCTCGCAGCCAAGGCATCGCCAAGAGGCACGACCAGAGCGGTTCCTGGCAATGCGTATGAAAGCTTTTAATACATTCGATTTCGTCATAAAACTGCGTTGCTCTCAAAAAAATATCTCCTGGCGCGTCACACCTATGATGCGTCGATATTTTTGTTCGCGAAACGGTGCGCTGTGACTACTTGACGCACCGAATAACGTCAGTAGACTGCGTAAAACTATCAGCGCACTGACGAATACCACAAGCAACATGAATCAAACTATTGCAAATTCGCCAATCCTTATCGCCGGCGGCGGTATCGGCGGTCTGGCGGCGGCAATTGCACTTGCGCGCCGAGGTTTTGCCGTGAAAGTGCTGGAGCAAGCACCGCAGATGGGCGAAATCGGCGCCGGTATGCAACTCGGCCCGAATGCGTTTCACGCTTTCGATGCGCTCGGCGTCGGCGATCAAGCGCGCGCCCACGCCGTCTTCACCGACTATATGGTGATGTTTGACGCGATCGACGAATACCAGGTTGGGAAAATTCCTACCGGCGAAGCATTCCGCCGGCGCTTCGGCAACCCCTACGCAGTTATCCATCGCGTCGACGCGCATTTGTCATTGTTGGAAGGCGCGCGGCAAACCGGCCGAGTTGAATTTTTAACGTCGTGCCGATTGGAGCGCGTCGAACAAGACGACCACCGCGTGACTGTCTACGACCAACACGGCGCGACCCATCGAGGCGTTGCGCTGATCGCTGCCGATGGGGTGAAGTCGGTGGTGCGGCAGCAATACGTCGGCGATCCGGCGCGCGTTACCGGCCACGTGGTTTACCGCGCTGTGGTCGACAAGCAAGATTTCCCATTGGAATTGCGGTGGAACGCCGCCAGCATTTGGGTCGGCCCGAATTGCCATTTGGTGCATTACCCGCTGCGCGGCGGCGAACAATATAACGTCGTCGTCACATTCCACAGCCGCAACCAAGAAGCATGGGGCATCAGCGTGGGGAGTCCTGAAGAGGTGCAAAGCTATTTTCAAGAAATTTGCCCCAAAGCGCGTCAACTAATCGATCTGCCGAAAAGCTGGAAACGCTGGGCCACGGCCGATCGCGAACCGATCGGCCAATGGACCTTTGGCCGCGTCACGTTGCTCGGCGATGCGGCCCACCCAACCACGCAGTACATGGCGCAAGGCGCTTGCATGGCGCTGGAGGACGCGGTGACATTGGGCGAAGCACTGCGCGTTTACGACAACGACATCGCCCACAGCTTCGACTTATATCAACGCTCACGAATCGCCCGCACCGCACGCATTGTGTTGTCCGGCCGTGAAATGGGGCGTATCTACCACGCCAAGGGGGTCGAACGTTTGGTGCGCAACGATCTCTGGAAAGACCGTACGCCGGAACGTTTTTACGACGCCGTGGAATGGCTGTTCGGTTGGAATATTGGTAACTGCTTAGCGACGGACGCACTTTCTGGTGCGGTCGATTTATCCAAGCCCTAATTTCGCCGCCAAGCCAATTCGCTGTAATTTCCCCGTCGCGCCTTTGGGAATTTCATCCAAGAATAAAATCTTGCGCGGCACTTTAAAGTCCGCCACACGCCGGCTAACAAACTCGCGCAACTCCTTTTCCGTCGCGCTCAAGCCTTCACGTAACACCACCGCCGCTGCGACATCTTCACCGAGCTTGTCGTGCGGCATCGCGAAGGTAATCACTTGCTGCACCGCCGGGTGGTCCATCAACACATCGTCAATTTCGCGCGGCGAAATTTTCTCGCCGCCGCGATTGATGATTTCTTTCAGCCGTCCGGTTAGCGTTAGATAACCTTCGGCGTTCATCACACCTTGATCGCCGGTGCGAAACCAACCGTGGGTGAATGCCTCGGCATTCGCCTTCGGATTATTCTCATAGCCCAGCGTGACGTTTTCGCCACGAATCACCACTTCGCCAATGCTTTCGCAAGGTAATAATTTTCCTTCGTCATCCATGATCGCCACCTCAGGCCCGGCCGCAATGCCGACGCTGCCGGGAATCCGCGTCGCCTCCGGCAATGGGTTACTCGCCATTTGGTGCGCCGCTTCGGTCATGCCGTAGGATTCGATCACCGGGCAATGGAAAACTTTTTCCAACTCGAGCAATACCTGCGGCGGTAGCGAGGCCGACGACGAACGGATGAAACGCAGCGGATGGGCCGCAATTACCTCGGCATTATTCGCCGCCCGCGCCAAAATCGTTTGATGCATCGTCGGCACTGCCGAATACCAAGTGGGTTTTGCATCGGTCATCCAAGCGAAAAATTTCAGTGCGTTAAATCCGGGTGTGCAATGCACTTGGCTTCCCGCCGACAGCGGCGCAAGTAAGCCGGCGATCAATCCGTGAATGTGGAATAGCGGCATGATGTTGAGGCCGCGATCATCATGGGTGAACCGCAAGGTCTCACGGACATTGCGCGCCGAGGCGCAAACGTTGCGCTGCGTCAGCGGCACGATCTTTGGCCGCGAAGTCGTACCGGAGGTATGCAAAATCAGCGCGATGTCATCGCTGCCAGCCGGGCCCGCATTTTCAGCAGACACGGCACCTTGGCCATCGGCCTGCACTGAAAAACTGCCTGCAGCGGCACTGGTGTTCGCGTGCAACTCGATCACCGGAAGGTTGAGCCGCTTCGCCACGGCCCGCGCCGGTGTATCGTCGCCGCTCGCGACGATCAGCGCCTTCGATTTGAGATCGGTCAGATAAAACTCAAACTCTTCGGCGCGGTAAGCGGGATTGAGTGGCGCAGCCGTCGCGCCTGCCGCGACGCAAACAAACGCGCTCGCCATTTCCGGGCCATTCGGCAGTACGATGGCGACGCGGTCGCCGCGGCCGATGCCGAATAGATTGAGCGATGCGATTGTTTGGCTAACTTGCAATCGCAATTGATCGAACGTCATCGGCGGACGTCCCGGTGCGGCGATGGCAACGCGCGATGATTCGCCGATCAACAGTAATTCAGTCAGAGTTGAAAATGTCTTCATTTAGAAATTTGAAAAGGGATGCCAATAATTAAACCACCTTGTCATCGCGAGGAACCCAAAGGGTGACGCGGCGATCTCGAATTTCTGCGGTGCACAAAATCGAGATTGCTTCGCTTTGCTCGCAATGACATGTCGGGAAATAATTAGCTTGATTTGCTAATCGCCAAGCGCCCACCGGACTCGCGCAACATCTTTGCCAGCAAACTCGTGCACGCATAAACCGCGTCAATATGTGGCGTCGGCGTTTGCGTGAGGCGGCCGAGCTCAATCACGGAACCAACCAACGCGTCGATCTCCAACGCACGTCCCGCTTCGACATCTTGCAGCATCGAGGTCTTGTGTTTACCCACGCCTTCCGCGCCGGCAATGCGCTTCTCGAGCGAGACGCGAAACTCGATGCCAAGTTTATTCGCAATCGTTTGCGCTTCGGTCATCATGCTCGCGGCCAGCGCACGGCTCGACGGAAACTGGCAAATATCGACCAGCGTCGCTTGGGTCAGCGCGCTGATCGGATTGAACGTGAGATTGCCCCAAAGTTTAAGCCATATTTCCGAACGAATATTCGTTAACACCGGCGATTTCAATCCGGCTTTTTTGAATAATTCCGCAATCGCGGTAACACGCGGCGTCTCAGTGCCGTCGATTTCGCCGACCGGAAATCGATTGCCTTCGATGTGATGGATTACGCCCGGCGCAACCATCTCACAGGCCGGATAAACCACGCAGCCGATCACGCGCGCAATATCAAGATGAGCGGCAATGACGCCGCCGGGGTCGACGCTATCAATGCGGCGCCCATCGAACTCGCCGCCATGCTTTTGAAAGTACCACCAGGGAATGCCGTTTTGCATCGTGACGATGGTCGTTTCCGGGCCAAGCAGCGGTTCGAGCTGATTCGCGATTGGCGTGACCTGATGCGCCTTCATCGCCAAAATAACGATATCGTGCGGCCCGACCTCGGCTAACTTATCGGTCGCAACAATTTCACGAACGACCTGTTCCTGCCCTGCTTCGACCAACGTCAAGCCGCTGGCATTTACCGCCGCCAAATTCGCGCCGCGGATAATAACGCTCACGTGCGCGCCGGCGAGTGCAAGCTTGGCGGCCACGTAGCCACCGATCGCACCCGCGCCGACGATGCAAACTCTCATCCCGATTCGCTCTGTTAAATTTAATTAAGAAAAGGATGATACCAGGTGAATCCGATGCTTTTTCGCTCAGCTAAAATCTAAAATAGTCGATGCCTGAAGACGCGCACCCAGCTTGCCTCCCCAGCCATGCCCTGCCGGGAGGCAATCGCAATCTGGCTCCTAGACGCCTTGGCATGTGTAACGCCGGCGTCACAAAATCGTCACATTTCAGCGGCAGGATTGAGGTCAATTCTATTACTAAACTAAACCTTATTCCGGAGAAAAATAATGCAACAGAAACTCGTTCTAAAGCCTATTGTGCTGGCCATCGCGTTAACGAGCTCGTGCGCCGGTTTTGCCGCCCCCGTGTTCGTCAACCATTTCACGGTATCGGGCACTGCCACCGACCTCGCGCCCAACCCCGGTGGAACCGGCGGTGCAAATGTCAATCGCCTGGGTGGTTTTGGTTCCGACTTTTTCTATGATCGCAATCAAGATGTTTACTATGGCTTGAACGACCGTGGCGCGGGCGGCGGTGTGTATAGCTACGACACACGAGTACAAAAATTCAAGCTCGACGTAAATTCCACCACCGGCGCGATCGGTAATTTCAAGTTGATCGACACCATACAATTTAAAGATGGGGCGAACTCGTTCAACGGCTTGAATCCGGGAAGCCTGAACGGCGATAAATCGTTGCTCGGCCGCAGCTTAGATCCCGAGGGCTTCGTCGTCGGCCGCAACGGTAATTTTTACGTCTCCGATGAATACGGTCCGTCGGTAAAAGAATTTCGTCCAGACGGCAGTTTCATTCGCTCCTTTACGACACCGGCCAATATTTTGCCCAAAGCAAATGGCACGCCGAATTTCGTCGATGGCCGCCCGGTCTTGACCACGGGCCGACAAGATAATCGCGGCTTCGAGGGTTTGACCATCAGCCCCGATGGCAAGAAAATGTACGCGATGCTGCAGGATCCACTGGTGAACGAAGGCGATCCTGACGGGCGCCGCAGCCGCAATCTTCGCATCGTCGAATTCGATGTCGCCAGTGGACTCTCGACCAAACAATTCGTGTATCAAACAGAATCGCTTGCCGACCTCAACGCCCGAGTTCCCGATGACACCTTCGGCAATAACGCTCAAGGCCGCAACATCGGCATCAGCGCGATCATCGCGCTTAACGATAAAGAATTCTTGATTATCGAGCGCGACAATCGCGGTGCAGGTGTGGACGATCCGACCGGCGCAGTATCGGTCGCAAGCAAGCGCATTTACAAGATCAGCATTGATGGCGCAAGCGATGTTAGTGCACTCGACTTAACCGGCACCAATGACTTACCCGTTGGCGTAACACCCGTCAGCAAAACGCTTTACTTCGATGTCGCCGAGGCACTCAAAGCGCAGGGCATTCCCATCGCGGAAAAACTCGAAGGCATCACCGTCGGCCGGCAACTCGACGATGGCTCCTATGCGCTCATTCTCGGTACGGACAATGATTTCAGCGTGACACAAGATGGCGAAGCGGTGCAATTCGATGTCTGCACCGACGGCATCACCTCGGCGCAAGTAGCGCTGGATAGCGCATGCCCGGCTGGGCTCAATCTGTTGCCGAGCTATTTGTTTTCAATCAAGGCGGATGACCTGAACTATGCGCAACCGCAAGGCGTGCCCGAGCCGGGCTTGACGATGCTGATGGCGCTGGGCTTGGCGGGGTTGGGCGCCATGCGCGCGCGGCCGCCAATCAATCGATAAGCTGCTAATTTTTTATCCGCAAGTAAAGCGAAATCTAAGGCAAGCCAGACGCCGCGTCTAGCTTGCCTTCCAGGGTATGCCAGGCCACAAGCCAGTATCCGAGGGGCGCCTGGCGTGGCCGTTCGGTAGTTTGATCACATCAACACGAATTCCCACGCGCGCCCATCAGCCATGACGACGTGGCGCTAAGCGGTTGCGTCATTAGAAAATGCCCCCCATACCGCTGCGGGTATTGGCTGACAAGATTAAATCACCTAATATCGTGCGGTACCGGGAGCGCAAATCCTGTTCTTTGGAAGTGCCATTGACGTCAGAAATCAATACGTTTACGTCCCTGAAAAACTCGCTCGCCAGTTTAGTTGAATTGCCTTTGACGGGCACGGTTTCCGTCAGGTAAATGACTTATCTGTTGCGCTTGAACAAGTCGCCACACTATTACGGGGATGAGTCACCGTATGATGTTGCCGGTGTGTCGGCTGCTATAAGGGGGAATTTTTCTTGGCCGTGAGAAAAACTACAGCGTGAAAGATCATTAGCATCGCGTGAAATTTCGGTTGAGACTAGCTTATTCCGCGCAGCGTATAATTTCTGGACGAATTTGGAGATCGAGAATGATGAACGAAACTAAGCTCTTGCAACGCATTACCGTCAATCCCAAAATTTTTTCCGGTAAACCCATAATCCGTGGCCGTAGGCTCGCTGTAGAGCATGTGCTGGGAATGCTGGCGGCGGGAGACACATCGCAGACCGTGTTGGAGGGTTACCCATGGCTGGAACCGGAGGACGTCCAAGCTTGCTTGGTCTATGCGCGCCGTATGGTTGGCCATGAGCGCATAGAAATGGGTTACCTGGAAACCAATGCGTGAAGCTGTTGCTCGATACTTGTGTATGAGGCAAAGCGTCCGATGAGTTGTCCGCCGCCGGTCATGATGTGATTTGGTCGGGATCGTGGCAGCAAGATCCCGGCGACGAAGAAATTCTTGCGATGGCTTATCGTGATGGCCGGGTATTGGTAACACTCGACAAGGATTTCGGCGAACTCGCCATTGTGCACGGTACGCAACACAGCGGAATTTTGCGTTTGGTTAGTATTTCCGCGACACAACAGGCTGGTGTTCGTTTGCGGGTGCTCACCGTTCATGGCAAAGAACTTGAGGCCGGCGCGATTATCACCGCCGAACCGGGCAGGCTACGAGTGCGTCCACCCGACGGCGAGACGTGACAGCGCATATCATCCAGCCCGTGCGGGCGCGGATTGAAACAGGATTCTTAGCTGAGGTCCTGCTCATCGCCCGGCATTCGTGCCAAGTGCAGAAGGATTTTGGTCTAATCAGTCGCCTCGAATTTTTCGGTGGATCCGACAAAACTTCCTAAGGACGCCAAGGTGAAAATCGTGGCGCGTCCGAAGAATAAGGGATTTCATTTAGAGAAAAGTATTTACGGGTATCGTCTAAGAGCCGCACGCAGCGTGCCGTTCCACGCATACCATGCCGCGAGCCAATATCCATGCGGCCCCTGGCGGATCCTATTGGAACACTTCCACGTTATCAGAGTAGGAATCGCGGCCGCTTAACTTGCTTTTGCACCCCTCGCCGTGTACGCTTGCGGCGAGATTCGCTTTTCAAGAATCGTGGCTCAAGCCAGCCGATTTCACCCAACATATAAACGAGGAGTTTCCATGAAGAAGACTCGCGCTCACATCAGCGCGCCTGAAGCGCTAATCGCAGACGCTAAGCCTACGCGCCGTAAATTTTTGTCGGCTGCGACGGCTGGCGTCGCGGGGGCCGTTGCGCTCGGTTTTCCGATGGTGAGCAAAGCGCAGGCGCCGATTAAATTGCGTTGCCAAGCCGGGTGGTCAAGCAAGGATGCGTTTTACGAATTTTCCCAGATTTTCGTGAAGAAAGTTTCCGACATGACGGCCGGTAAATTGGTATTCGAATTGCTTCCGGCTGGTTCCGTCGTTAAGCCATTTGATATGTTGGATGCGGTGCATTCCGGCACGCTAGATTCTGCCCACGGCGCGTGCGGATATTGGTACGGTAAGAACACGGCTTATTCGCTGTTCGGCACGGGCCCCGCCATTGGCATGGACGCGCAAATGCTGCTCGGTTGGGTCGAGCAAGGCGGCGGTCAAGCGCTGTACGACGAGCTGGTCCTGAAAATTCTTAAGTACAACGTGAAGGGTTTTCTGAATGTTCCGATGTGGAATCAACCGCTCGGTTGGTTCAAGAAAGAAGTCAAAACCGCAGCGGATTTCAAAGGCCTGAAATACCGCACCATCGGCCTCGCCGTGGACCTGATGAAGGAAATGGGCGCCTCTGTTGTGATGTTACCGGGCGCCGAAATTGTCCCCGCGCTTGAGCGCGGCTTGATCGATGCAGCGGAATTTAACAACCCGACGTCAGACCGCACCCTCGGCTTTGACGATGTATCAAAGATTTGTATGGTGCAAAGCTTCCATCAACCGATGGAATGCCAAGAGATCATCATCAACAAGAAAAAATTCGACGCGCTGCCGAAAGAATT
>JANOGO010000339.1:0-3186 GCA_031406045.1 Pseudomonadota bacterium | reverse complement strand
TCGTTGCAATCCCTCGACCGCGAGCAAATGGAAGCGGCGCGCATGGACGGCGCCAATGCGTTGCAACGATTTATCTATTTGGTTTTGCCGCATCTAGGCCGCCCTATTGCTGTCGTGATTATGATCGAAATGATTTTTTTGATGAGCGTGTTCGCCGAAATTTTCACGACCACCGGCGGTGGACCGGGCAACGACAGCACCAATGTCGCCTTCTTAATTTTTAAGCAAGCGTTAATGAACTTCGATGTAGGCGTCGCGTCCGCCGGCGCACTGTTCGCGGTGGTATTAGCCAACATCGCGGCGATATTTTTGATCCGCATGATCGGCAAGAACCTCGACTGAAAATGAACGAGAAATTACCGCTCATCATTCGAACCCTCGGTGCCTGGGCGGCCGCTTTGTTGCTATTTTTTCCGCTCGGCTGGCTGATGCTAACGGCGTTTAAAACCGAGTTACAAGCGATCAGCGTACCGCCGCTGCTAACGTTTCCACCGACGTTGGAAAATTTTTCGTTGGTGCAAGAGCGCAGCGACTATTTGTTGTACGCGAAGAATTCCTTAATCACTAGTGTTGTTTCGACGTTGATTGGCCTCGCGATAGCCGCGCCCGCGGCGTACTCGATGGCCTTTTTCAAAACTCGCCGCACGCGCGATATTTTGATGTGGATGTTGTCGACGAAAATGATGCCGGCGGTCGGTGCGTTGCTGCCGGTTTATGTCCTGGCGCAGACCGCCGGATTATTGGATTCGCTAACTGCACTAATCATCGTTTTCACGCTCTCCAATTTGCCGATTATGGTTTGGATGCTGTACTCAAGTTTTAAAGATATCCCAAAAGAAATTTTGGAAGCCGCACAGATGGACGGCGCAAATGTCTGGACCGAATTTCGCAATGTCGTGCTGCCGCTCACAATCGGCGGATTTGCCTCGACCGGGTTACTTTGCCTGGTGATGAGTTGGAACGAAGCATTTTGGTCGTTGAATCTGACCGCCGCAAAGGCCGGCACGCTGGCTGCGTTGATCGCATCTTATTCCAGTCCCGAAGGCTTATTTTGGGCCAAATTATCGGCTGCGTCGCTGATGGCGATCGCGCCAATTGTCGTGTTCGGCTGGTTCAGTCAAAAGCAATTGGTTCAGGGTTTAACTTTTGGTGCGGTCAAATAGCGAGTCGATATGTCATTCCTGCAACTGCAACACGTAGAAAAATCGTTTGGCCAACACCGTGCCATTAAAGGTCTCAATCTAACGATCGAAAAGGGCGAGTTCATCGTTTTTGTCGGTCCATCGGGCTGTGGGAAATCGACCTTATTGCGCTTAATCGCCGGCCTGGAAACCGTCGATGGTGGCGCGATTCATCTCGATGCAAAAGACATTACCAAGTTGCCATCGCCAAAACGCGATCTCGCGATGGTGTTTCAAAGTTACGCGCTGTATCCGCACATGAGCGTATTCGACAACATGTCGTTTGCGCTGAAATTGGCCGGCGTGGATAAAGCAGTCATCCGCGAAAAAGTCGAGCGCGCTGCAAAAATCCTTAATCTTGAAACCTGTCTCGAACGCACGCCGCGTGCGCTTTCCGGCGGGCAGCGCCAGCGTGTGGCGATCGGCCGCGCGATCGTGCGCGCGCCGAAAGTATTTTTGTTCGACGAGCCGCTGTCCAATTTGGATGCGGCATTGCGCGGACAAACCCGTGTCGAAATTCACAAGCTGCATCGCGAACTCGGCGCGACGACGATTTATGTCACGCATGATCAAGTCGAAGCGATGACCCTGGCGGATCGCGTGGTCGTCCTGCGCGATGGCGCAATCGAGCAGGTTGGATCGCCGCTGGAACTTTACGATCGTCCGGCCAATCAGTTCGTCGCGCAATTCATTGGCACGCCGTCAATGAACATGATCCCCAGCTCGGCGATTGCATCCAACACGACGTTGACGGGTATTGCGGTCCCGATTAATGGCTTCCTCGGCGTGCGCCCGGAAGGCGTGCGGTTATTGGCGCCGGGCGCTGGGCCGGTGCAGGGCCGCGTGGAATTGATCGAGGCGTTGGGCGCCGATACGTTGATTTATGTCGAAGCGCTCGGCGTTTCGCTGGTGGCCCGGCAGAACGCGCGCACCGAATTAATACCGGGTGACAAGGTATCCATCGAGTTCGATCAGCGTTTCTTGCATGTGTTCGGCGACGATGGAAATGTCGTTGCGGCCTCTTAAGAATTAATTATTACGAATTGAAAACGACCGGATGACTTTAACTGCTAACGGCCTGACGATGTTGCACCTGGGCTTGGGATCGTTCCACCGGGCGCATCAAGCCGTTTACTTGCAAAATCTTATCGCGGCGGGAGACGACACGTGGGCGATCGCGGGCGGTAATTTACGTCCGGACATGGCCGACACGATCGCTGCGTTGCAACGCCAAGGTGGTCAATATACGTTGGAGACGGTGACGCCCGGCGGGGTGCGCGGCTATGAGCGCATCACATCGATTCGCGGTGTGATTCCGTACGAACCGTCGCTGGCCGGTTTGATCAATCTCGGCGCTGCCACGAATACCCGCATCATTTCGTTCACCGTCACCGAGGCCGGTTACTATCTCGATGCCAAAAATAACTTGGATCAGAACTTTGCCGATCTGGCGAGTGATTTAGAAAAAGTACAGCGCGGCGAAGCAGGGCAGACGATTTACGGCGCGCTCACCGCCATTCTTCGCGCGCGCAAGGCGGCGAACGGCGGCAAAGTAACGCTGCTCAATTGCGATAATTTGCGGCATAACGGCGATCGATTTCGCGGCGGGTTATTGCAGTTTATCGAGTTAGTTCGAGATAAGGATTTACTTGCCTGGGTCGAGTCGAATACCACTAGCCCGAATGCCATGGTCGATCGCATAACGCCGCGACCCGCGCCGGATGTCCGCGAGCGTGTGAAAAGCGCCACTGGTTTCGATGATGCCGCGCCGGTGATGGCGGAAAGTTTTATTCAGTGGGTGGTTGAAGATAATTTCTGCAACGGGCGCCCGGCGTGGGAAAGCGTCGGCGTGCAGATGGTCGAGTCCGTCGCGCCGTTTGAAGAAGCCAAGATTCGCATCCTCAACGCCAGCCACAGTTGCATCGCTTGGGCCGGTACCTTGATCGGTTATCAGTTTATTCACGAAGGCACCCACAACGCGGTGATTCGGCAGTTCGCTCACGAT
>JANOGO010000331.1:0-3630 GCA_031406045.1 Pseudomonadota bacterium | reverse complement strand
GCTGATGTATTCGGACCTGAAAAATTTCGGTTATAACCCCTACGCCCCGGAATTCTCTGCGCTGATCCGCGAGGGGAAAGCCAATCGATTCTATTGGACGATTATGGCGCCGGCGGTGGATTTCATGATCCGCAAGAAAGTCTATCTCGGCAAACATGTGCAAACCCACATGAAATGGCTTGGTTTAAGCGATGAGGATTTAAATATTCGCCGTCCCCGGCGACCGGAATGGCCCGAATTCGTCCGCGACAGCCGTGGGCCTTTGCTGTTAAGCAATAATCAAACGTAAGCGATTCCAGCTGCAGTGGAAACGGTCCTAGCGTTTCTCAAGGATCAGGCGCATCGCAATTCCGCTAAGCCGGCAATCTTCAGCCGCGCGGACTCCGGCCAATGGTTAAGCGTTTCTTGGAGTGAAGTTTGGGCGCGGGTGATCGCGCTTTCCGGGGAGTTCAAAGCCCGTGGTCTCGCGCCGGGTGATCGGCTCGCAATCATTGCAGCTAATAGCCTGGAGTGGGAGTTGACCCATTTTGCCGCGCTTGCCGCGGGTGCGATCGTGATCGGATTGGATGCACACGATACCAGCGAACGCCTAAGTAAGGTGATGCAAAACGCGTCGGTTAATGCGCTGGTTATCGGCAATGAAAAAATCCTTGCTAAGCTCGGTGGCGCTGCGTTGGAAAAAGCAAAATTCGTCGTGTGTCTAGTAACGCCGAGCCACGCCAATGTCCCGGCCAATTTAATCGCCTGGGAAAGTATTTCCCACCCAAATCAACGCGAGCCAGGCACGGACCTGGTATTGCCTAAAAACGACGACTCCGCGACCATTATTTATACCTCCGGCACCACCGGCGAGCCCAAGGGTATCCTCTACACACACGGCCAGCTCGCCCTAGCTTGCGAGGCCATCATCGCCACGCTGCCCACACCACGCGCCGATACGCGGTTTATTTGCTGGCTGCCGCTGTCCAATCTTTTCCAGCGCGTGATGAATCTTTGCGGCGTGGCTTCCGGCGCCGCGCTCTATATGGTTGCCGATCCGTTAAAGGTGATGGATTTTGTGGCGGAAATCGAGCCCGATGTGTTTATCGGCGTGCCGCGTTTTTATGAGAAACTGGCAACCGGCATCAAGGCCAAGCTTGCGGCGGAAACCGGTGCGAAGGCGTCGATCGCCAAGTCGGCGCTAGCGATCGGCAGACGCATGGCCGAGGCAAAAAAAACCGGCCGCTCGCCGTCGCTGTTGTTGCAATTTCAGTATGCAATCGCTGATCGCCTATTGTTGCGGCGCCTGCGCGGATTGCTTGGAAACCGGCTCCAGTACTTGATCTCCGGATCGGCACCGATAGCGGTTTGGATCTTGGAATTGTTTGAATCGTTCGGTTGCCCGGTGTTGGAAGCTTATGGATTGAGCGAAAATATTTTGCCGATTGCGATGAATACGCCGAGCGCCTATCGCTTCGGTACGGTGGGAAAAGTGATTGCGCAAAACGAAATAAAAATCGCCGACGACGGCGAAGTGCTGGTGCGCGGCGGCGGGCTGTTTAACGGTTATTTTGGCGATCCCGGATCGTTCGAGCGCGTTTCCACCGGCGGGTTTTACCATACCGGCGATTTTGGCCAATTCGACGACGAAGGTTTTTTAAAATTGACCGGGCGCAAATCGGAAATCATCAAAACCTCCGCCGGCCGGCGCATCGCGTTGCCGGCAATTGAAGCGGTGTTGCGTGAATTATCGTGGATCGATCATGCCGTCGTGATCGGCTCGGGCCGAAAATGTCTCGCCGCCTTGGTGACGATCGATCCGCAGCGCGGCAGCAAAAACGATGTCGCGAATATGCGTGATGAGATCACCGCGCATATTCGAGCGCGGCTGTCGCGCCATGAGCAACCGGCCGCAGCGCTGGTCGTGGCGCGGCCTTTCACCATTGACGGCGGGGAATTGACGCCAAATTTGAAATTGCGGCGTGGCGAAATCGAAAACAAATATCGTTCCGGTATTGAGCGCCTTTTTCAAGGGCTCGACCGAATCGCGCAACCCGCCGAAAGCGAAGAATTTTTGATTGAGGTCTATGAATAAATTTTTCGTTACCGGCGCAACCGGTGTGGTGGGCAGCGCCTTGGTGGCGGAGTTGTGCTCACAAGGCAATGCCGAATTGCGGCTGCTGATCCGGGCGAAAGACGAGCAGGATTTAGCCCGGCGCCGCGCGACGATGCTGAAGTTTTGGGAGATTGCGCCCGATTCGGAAATGGCGAGCCGAATCACCGCGCTGCGCGGCGACGTCACGCTACCGAACTTCGGGCTGGAAGCCAATATCCATGCGGCTCTCGGGCAAGAGATCACGCACATCGTTCACAGCGCCGCGATCGTCAAAATGAATCTACCGCTGGAAGAAGCGCGGCATAGCGCGGTCAGCTCAGTGCGATCGATTTTGGAGCTGGCGGAACAATGCCGCGGCAACGGCGTATTGAAAAAAGTCGATATCGTCAGCACGGTCGGCGTTTCGGGTTTAACGCCGGGCCTGATGGCGGAAGAGCCGATGCTCCACGTCGAGAAATTTCATAACACTTACGAAGCGTCAAAGTCCGAGGCCGAGCGTTTTGTGCTTGGAAACAAAGGCGATTTGCCCGTCACGCTGCACCGCCCGAGCATGGTGGTGGGGCATGCCGAAACCGGCAAAATTATCCATTTCCAAGTGTTTTACCATCTGTGCGAATTTTTATCGGGGCGACATACGCGCGGATTAATCCCGAAAACCGAAGGCGTCAGCCTCGATACCATTCCGGTCGACTATGTCGCCAAGGCAATTGCTTATTCGGCGCAAAATCCCGATCGAACGCGCGGGAAAATCTTTCATCTGTGTTCCGGCCCCGATGCAGCGATTCCGATAAGTGCCTTGGTCGAGCAAGTCAATCAGCGCTTTGGCGGCGGGGCGCCTTTGAGCCAGCCGCGCGCAATCTCGTCAAACCTATTTCGCAAAGGACTTCCCATCTTGGCGTGGTTCGTCGGCGAACGAGAAAAAAAGGCATTGCGAAACTTGCCAATTTTTTTGGATTATTTGGCGTTTCCGCAGGAATTTTCCAACCAGAAAAGTCGCCAGTTTTTTAATGGAGTGGGAATCGAATTGCCAACGCCTGCAAGTTACTTGGACAATGTTCTGAACTACTATCTTTCGGCAAAAGCGTCGAAAAAATAAGTAATCGTGTGTGTCGCGGTTTGAAAATTGGCTTCGTGATGACTGAACGCAGACGCCAATACACCCTAATTGTCATTCCCGCGAAGGCGGGAATCCAGCGTCTTTAGGGCTGAACGACACTGGGCGCCCGCCTTCGCGGGCACGACGAAATTATTGGCCGCCAAATGGATTCCCGCCTTCGCGGGAATGACACGCGCAAGTGGATTGACATCGTGTGCCCCATGAATGCATTCCTATTTTTACTTTTCCCGAGCGGCAAAAATTACGTCAACTAAACGTCAAACTGAATTGCTAACAAAGCACCGACAGAACATCGCTTGATTATTTATTAACACAACATTATAGTTGTGTCATGATTCCGATATTTGATAGCCAAGGAAATCTTCTGCCAGGCATTCATATCGCAACATGGGACGAGTTGGCCGAGCGTTTTGGCGCG
>JANOGO010000315.1:0-4800 GCA_031406045.1 Pseudomonadota bacterium | reverse complement strand
CTCCCGCGTGTAGAGAAGGAAAGAAAGGCAACCACCGGCTCATCGCCCACAATCAGGCGTCGGTCACGGGCCGCGGCGGTGGCGATATCTGCCAACTGCGGGGCCGAGGGCTCAGCCGATAACGTCGCCATTACGGCTTTCGACGCTAAGCCTTCGCCAGGCGACCCGACACGCTACCAAGCGCTGGTGCAAATATTCAACGCCTCGCTTGGTACGAAACAAGTGCATCTTGCGCTCGCGGGTGAAAACGGATTTTCGCTCGAACGCGATTTGAATATTCCCGCCGGCGCGACCGTCAATCAAACGCTGGATGTGACCGGTTGCTCAGCCGGTGTGCTGCGTGCCGAAGTGCGCACTGCTTCCGATGGCTTCGAAATCGACAACGCGGCTTATAGCATCGTCGCGCCCCATCGCGCCAAGCGCGTGTTGCTGATCACGCCGGGCAATCGGCATTTGCAGGATTCACTTAAGCTGCTACCCGGCGTTCAATTGACGCTGAACACGCCGGCGCAATTTCGCACCGAGGTCGACTACGACGCCTATGTCTTCGATCGCTTCGCGCCGCCGCAAGCACCAGCCCGTGGTGCGCTGTTGTTCCGCCCGCCGTCGACGCCGTGGCTACCGGCGTTTCAAAATGCGGCGAGGAATCCAACCATCACGCGCTGGGATGAGTCGCACCCGCTCGCGGCCCACGTGTCCTGGCGCGATTTGCAGTTGCAGCGCGCGGTGCTCGCAAAGTTTTCCGCGAGCAAGCAGCAAAGTGATGTAGTGTTGGCGAAAGGCTCCGGCGAAAGTGTGCTGGTCGCCGCCGGCGGCCAGGCGCCGCGCTGGATCGCAGTCGGCTTCGCGTTGACCGATTCGAACTTCGCAATGCAGTCGAGTTTCCCGATATTTCTCGGCAATGCGCTCGAGTGGCTGAGCGGGGCGGCGCCGCTGCGCGCCCAGGGATTGGGCTCGATTGAAATTCCCTATGCCAATGCGAAAGTGACCGGGCTTGACGGCAAGTTGCTAACTACCATCAACGGCGCTGGCGCCACGGTGTTTGACGCCGCACAGCCAGATGTATTTACCGTTACATCGAGTGCGGGTGTCGAACGAATCGTAGCGAACGTCATCGATCCGCAGTTCTCGGATATTAATCGCAGCCGCTTTGCTGCTGCGCCGCACGACGTGGCAAGGTCTTTCGGCGTGGCGCGCTTCGGCTTTGAGCCTTGGGCCGCGCTGCTGGTCGTCGCCGTAATGTTGCTCGCGTTTGAGTGGGTGACCCATACGCGCCGCGTCACGATCTAAATGCAATTGCTTAGTCTGATGCACGTATGGCCATTGTGGTTGTTGGGCCTACTGCCGGTGCTGTGGTTCGCCGCGTGCCGCCATGGTACGCGCTTGAGCCGGTGGCGCATGGCGCTGGCCGTCGTGTTGCGTTCACTGGCATTGGCGGCACTGGTGTTGGCCCTCGCACAGCCCGAATTGCAACGGTCGCTGACGGATATTTCCGTCGTGTATGCACTCGATGTATCACGCAGCGTCGATCCCGCTTTCGTGCAAAGCGCTCTGGATTGGATGCGTCAAGCAAATGTTAAAGGTGCGCCCGCCCAGGCGCGCTATGTCGTGTTCGCCGACCGGCCGCGCCTGGTGAATTCGATCGAGGAAATCGAGTCAGTTAGCGTGAACGACAACGGCAACGCAGCTAAATCGGTGATCGGCCAAGGCGCGACTGATCTCGAACAGGCTTTGAACATGGCAGCCTTCGGCTTCGCGCCGAATCATGCCAAGCGCTTGGTGTTGTTGACGGACGGCAATGCCACCGACGGCGATGTATGGCGCGCGCTGCCGCGCTTACAGGCGCAAGGCGTGCGCATTTTCGCGCTGCCGGCGCCGGCGTCGGTCGACAGCGATGCCTGGATTGAAGCCGTTGATGTTCCGGAGGGCGTGCGGCAATTGGAGCCGGCGGTCGTGCGAGTGCGGATTTTCTCGCGGACTCAAGTGAATGCATCGATAGCGCTTACGTTAAACGGCGCCGCACCGGTGCTGCAAAAGGTGACGCTGATGCCTGGCGAAAATGCATTCAACTTCAACGCGCAGTTCAAGCAACAAGGCGCTAACCCGGTCGAAGTAAACGTGATCGCCACCGGCGATCAAGTCGCGGAAAACAACCGGTTGGTACAAAGTTTGTGGGTCGGGCCTAAGCCCAAGGTCCTTTATGTCGAGAGTAATGCCGCGAGCGCGCGCCACTTGCGCGCGGCCTTAGCTAAGCAGGGCATCGACGTCACGTTGGCCGACGAGAAAAATTTTGCCGCCAAACTTGCGAGTTACGACGCAGTTGTGCTGAGCGATATTTCCCCGGAAAACCTTGATCCGCCGGGCGCGCAGCGTTTGGAACAATTCGTGCGCGAAGGCGGTGGCCTGGTGTTCGCTGCCGGTGAGAACACCTACGGCAAGGACGGTTTCTCTAAGAGCAAGTTGGAACAACTGCTGCCGGTCAAATTCGAAGGCCAACGCAAGCGCAAGGAGTTGGATTTGGTGCTGCTAATCGATCGTTCGTTCAGCATGCGCGGGCAAAAACTGGAGTTCGCTAAGTCTGCGGCGCTGTCGACCTTGGATCTGCTCGACGAGCACCACCGCCTCGCGGTGATCGCGTTCGATTCGCGACCGTACGAGGTTGTTCCGCTCGCCGAGGTAGGCAGCAAACGGCGCGCCGAAGATTTGATCAGCAGCATGTCGGCGAGCGGGCAGACCAACGTCTACAACGCGTTGTGGCACGGCTATCGCATGCTGCAAAATTCGACTGCCAAAACCAAGCACATGATCTTGCTGTCCGACGGCAACAGCGCGCCGCCCGGCAAGCTGGCGGCGGAAACATCGAGTAGCGCGGCGATGGCGCTGATCCGCAAAGAACGCGGCCTGCCGCCCGAGCAAGATGTGGATGCCCGCCTTGCTTCCGGCGGCGCGACGGAACTTACTGCGCAACTTACAAAAGCGAATATCACATTGTCGACTGTTGCGATTGGCGAGAATCCCAACCTGGAACTCATGACGCAACTTGCACGCGATACCCAAGGCAAAAGCCACGTTGCGAAAAGCGAAACGGAGATACCAGCGATGTTCGTCACCGAGGCAAAACGACTGCTCGGCGAATCGATTGTCGAAGAAGCGTTCCGGCCAATCGTTAAACTCAAAACTGAAGCGCTGGTTGGTGTTGATTTCGCGAAGGGTCCCGAGTTAAAGGGATTTGTGTTGAGCAAACCAAAGCGCTTCGCCGAAATCGTGCTCGAAGCGAAAGACCACCAGCCGCTGTTGGTGCAAAGCCATTATGGCCTGGGGAAGAGTATCGCGTTTTTGTCCGACGTCAAGAATCGTTGGGCCGTCGATTGGCTCGCCTGGCCCGGCTATGGCAAGCTGTGGGCGCAGGTAGTTCGCGAAAATATCCGCCGCGACAGCGGCGAAGAATTGGCGCTACGCGTGACTCGCGTCGGACGCGAAGCACTCGTAACGTTATCGGCGCTGACTGCGGACGGACAATATCGCGACGACATCGCGCCGAAGGCGCGCGTGACGGCGCCCGATAAAACTTCTAGCGTCACGACGCTGCGCCAGATTGGGCCGGGTAAATATGAGGCACATATCGCTTTGCAAACGTCGAGTGCCGGCGCGTATGGGTTCGAATTAATCGAAACGCCGGGACTTACTGCGCATGCTGTCGCGCAAGCCGGCACACGCAGCCTATTCTATGGGTACGCCGACGAATATCGTGTAATGCCAACAAACATCGAATTGCTTAAGACCCTGTGCCAACGTAGCGGCGGAAAATTTGCCCCGAGCGTCGAAGAAATTTTCGCCCGTCGCGGCGACGGTGGTGTTGTGTCGAAACCGCTGTGGAGTTATTTCGCCGCGCTGGGATTGGCGTTATTTTTATTGGACGTTTTAACGCGTCGATGGCCTCGTCGCTGCTAAATGAGTGCTGTGATGCGCCACGAGCCGCATCAGGCCTGCCGCTAGGCATGCCATGCCCTGGGAGCCAATATCCACGCGCCTTCTGGCGAGATGCCGTTCGTCGTGGATACGCTCGATTACGGATTTTGTTTCTATGCGCCGCAAGATTACGCCCAAAAAAGCCAGGTAACGGGTCAAATTGCCGTTGACAAATCGAGCCTCAAGGAGTCAAATTTATCTCGCCGGCGCTGTTACGAATAGAACCATCCACGTAAAGGATTTTGTTCTGGACGTGAAGCCTAGGGCGAAAATCGATTACCGAAGCGGGTCTCGCAAAGCCTTGACGCTCGCAACGGGCTGATTTCCAACACGAGGAGGAGACTCACCATGAAGCATTTCACACACGCCATTGCGGCCGGGGTTTTTGGCTTGGCATTGGTAGGGGCTGGATCGACAGCAATCGCCCAATCGGGCAATGAATGGACTACGTACGGCGGTGACTATGCGAATACGCGTTATAGCACGCTCGATCAAATCAATACCGGCAACGTAAGCAAGCTCAAAGTCGCTTGGATCCATTCCTTGGGCGCGTTGGAAACCCAGGAAGCCACGCCGTTAGTCGTGGGCGACACGATGTATGTTTCCACATCCACCGGGCCAAAGCATGTGTTTGCGTTGAATGCGAAGACCGGCAAAATGAAATGGAAGCACGATCCGGAATTACCGGGCGATTATATGTCCACGGTATGCTGTGGGTTGGGTAGCCGCGGCGTCGCCTATGCCGATGGTTTGGTCTTTTTCGGCACACTGACCGCGAAACTCATTGCCCTCGATGCCAACACCGGCGAAGAGAAATGGAATACCACGGTG
>JANOGO010000248.1:0-7567 GCA_031406045.1 Pseudomonadota bacterium | reverse complement strand
GACAAGGCCGAGTATTGGGACGCGTCGAACACGCCGGTTCAACGTATCGCTGCCTTCACCAAGGCGTTGACCACGGGTGATGTGAGCGATATCTCCGAAAACAAGAAACTCCGGCTGGTTCCAACCTCAAGTTGAAACGGTCGTTAGTTAGCGGCGAGATACAGTAGTACCTCGACAAAACTTGGGCTACCGAACCGAAAACGAGTTGATCCGTGACTCGACGCAAGGGCGCGGCGTAAGCCGCATCAGTGCTGCTGATGGAGGCCATGTGCGTTTTTTGCCATTTCAGTGAATTTATAAGTTGTTTGAGTTTGTCGAGGTCGACCGGCTTGACTATTAGCGGTCGCGCCGACAGCACAAGGGGTCCGAATTCTAGCGTCTGAAATTTCAGCGTAACTTTATTGCGTGATGCGCGATACGTCGATTAAATCGTCGACTCATCGTGTCCGGTGCTCGACTTGTCGTTCGATAATCCCGCGCGCCTTATCCAGAGTCGGTTCAACTGGACCGAAACGCTCGATGATTTCGACCGCCGTTCGAATGGGTGCGAGCGGGTTTCGAAATTCATGCCCAAGTATGGCGAAAAATTCGTCCTTGCGCCGGTTGGCCTGATTCAACTTGTCTTCCGCGCGTCAGCGCGGGATGGTGTCAATAATAACCGCAACCATTGCGCACACGTGTCCGTTGAAGTCCCGCACGAGTCTGGCGCGTAAATTTTACAGTTGCTTGTAATACCTACCGGTGGGACCTAACCAAACGCGTAGTTGTAAGCAAGCGGTTATCCAGAATAAGCGAATTAGCGTTAGTTTTTCCTCGATGCCGATTGGCACAAGTTTTGCGTCGTTGTACTCATGCCGATCATTCAGAAGACACGAGTGAAAGGATAAACCGCTAATTCAACTAAACGGAGTAGAACCATGATCAACATAATTGTATGGCTCGTAGTAGGTGGTGTGATCGGCTGGCTCGCCAGCATTGTTATGAAGACTGATGCGCAACAGGGTGTCGCACTGAATGTCGTAGTTGGTATCGTCGGTGCGGCGATTGGCGGGTGGGTGTTAGCGCCGCTGTTCGGAACCGGCACCATCAATCAAGACAATTTAAGCTTTCCCTCCCTACTGGTGTCGCTTCTAGGCGCAGTTATTTTGCTGGCGATCGTTAATTTGGTGCGGCGAGGCACGGTTCGCTCGTAATTTCTCTTAGTTGGTAATAACGTCCGCACTTTCATGCGCACTGCGGTTTTGCAACCGCGGTGCGCAAAAAATCAGAACTCAGTCATTTTGCTTTGTGCGTATTGCCGGCATGCTTACGTCCGGAACCGGACTGTTTGCCTCCACCGGAAATTTTGTTAACGGTCGCCCACGCATGTGCATCCGCTTCTTCGTCGCTCACGCCGCGCTCATGGTAGCTTTTTGAAATGTGCGCCGCTTGGCGCTTTTGCTTATCAGTGTAAGTACTCTTATCACCTCGTGGCATTTGTAAATCTCCTGGAATAGGTCGTAAAATTTTAATGCGGCGTTGCTATGGCTGATGCGGTTAGCGGTTCAAAATCCAAATCGACGCATTCAATACCAACGCAAACGAAACCCATAATAAATACGGAACCAACAACAGACCCGCAGCAGGTTTGATGCGATGGAAGGCCGCGATGTTGAGCGCTATCGCCACCCACTGTGCAACGATATTCACTAACGCCAACCCGGGACTGTGATAGCCGAAGAACAACGGCGTCCATAACGCATTTAACAGCAACTGGATCGCATAAATGCTGAACGCAGCGTAACGTTGGTTTGCAATACTGGAACGCCAGGCGAGATATCCCGCATATCCGATCAGCGTATACAGCACCGTCCACACCGGTCCGAATAACCATGCCGGCGGGTTCCATGATGGTTTGGCTAAAGCTTCATACCACGCGTCCGGCGAAAACGACGTGGCGATGAGGGAGGGTATAAAAGCGATTGCAAGAAAAACTAATAGTGTCGCAATCGCGACCCTTGGCGCATCCATAGTCGACCGGTAATTAGTATTGGCTGTCATGGCTATGTTGTTCAATCGTCAAATTTCGTTTTTGCCTCGTGGAGACACGACTTCCGAGCAGTGCGGGACAGCGTGCCGCAACGTTCTATGGCGACTTTATAATCCGCCGCCATGGATTTCTCGCGCGCTTCCAGCGCTGCGTTTTCTTTAGCGTACGCCGCCTTCGCTTCCGCTACGCACACATTCTTGGCATCACCGGCCAGCGAGTCGCATTTTTCTATCGCGACTTTATAGTCGGCGTCAATAATCTCCTCGCGCGCCTCCAATTTCGCCTCGCCCGTGCCCTCGAAATTGGCTTCCGCCTCTGCTTTGGCTTTGCTGCGCGCTGCTTTCGCTGTTTGCACGCAGACGTCGCGATCATTCCCGGATAACGCTTTGCAACGCGCACGTGAGGCGTCGTAATCGGCATCGGCTCGCGCTTTCGCGGCGTTGTACTCGGCCTTGGTTTGTCCCATTTTCTCCGCTGCGGTTATGTTCAAACTCATGGCGATCAGGGACGTGCCGGTTAATAACGCGAGAAGCAATTTACTCATGAATTAACTCCTATTAGATAAAGTAAGGCACCGCATCACGCTCGAGGTTACTTCGATTGGCAAACCTATTGGAACCTTAGCAAACGGTGTGCCAGTGCAATGAAATCGCGGAGGCCGCATAACCTCAAAAGCAGATGCGCGAGATCAGACTCGGCTTGTTGCCGAACAGCAACCCACATCCGCAGTGAAAATCCCCGCAGGGTTTTGTAAAATTTACGTGCAAGCAGGGAATGTTTACCGAATCGGTTTGCGATTGTATTGCGGGCCGCACCATTACGACCCCAGTTTTCTAGGCACAAAACTTGCTTTTAAACTTCGATGTAGGTAGGTATTTTGTCGGCGAAACTCGGCGAATTGCGCAAACTGATGACTTCCTCCTCCTTTACGTTCAGTTCATCCCTCTCTGAAGTAAAGGTTATTGTCCCCGTTCCAGCCGCGGGGATTTTTTTGCCTGCCGAATCCACTGGCGCGAACCGGGGGCATATACTTCAGGGACCTTTGATTAAGTCCATCATGCTCAAGGCTCCAGCATGCAGTTACGACTAAACGAAAAAATACCATGGGCGTTTGCGCTGGCGTTGCTGCCGCTTGTGATCATCGTGGTCGCCAGTTTCCGCAACATGTCTGCGTTACTGGAGGCCGCTCAATTGATCCGGCATACCCAAGACGTGAAGGTAAGTTTGGGAAACCTGCTGGCCCATGTCACCGATGCACAGAACGGAATGAGGGGGTTTGTCATCACTGGTAACGAGACTTTCCTTGAGCCGTATCATAAAGCCGTTGCGATCATCGACCAGGACGTCGCCGATTTGCAAAGTTTAATCGCGAGCAATGCGGAACAAGGAAGCCGGCTCGACGCCGTAAAATCCATCGTTTCCGACCAGCTAGATTACTTGTCCCGTACCGTCGCAGTACGCCGCACCGATGGCTTTGATGCCGCGCAACACCGCGTGCTCACGGAATACGGCAAAAAAAAGATGGAGGCCGTGCGGGTAATGGTCAGTGAAATGAATAATGCGGAAAGCCAATTATTGCAACAACGGCAAGCCACCATGGATGCCCACACTCGCGATACGAGCCTCGTACTCAGTAGCGGCGCTTTAATGGGTTTCGTTCTCGCTTTATCCGCCAGCATTTCGATCAGCCGCGAACTGCGCAAACGCCGTAAAGTGGAGAGCGAGCTACGGCGAGCTTATGACGATTTGGACGAGCGCATTAAACAGCGCACGCAAGAGCTCGAAGATGTCAATGTTGTCTTGCGGCAAGAAGCGCTGGAACGGCAACGCGCGCAGGAATTGCTACGGCAAAGTGACGAGCGGCTTCGGCACGCGCTTACTGCAGGGCGGTTGGGCACATGGGACTGGGAGATAGCGACCGACCGCGTGACTACCTATGGCCATCTGCTGCCGTTGTTCGGTTTAGCCGATGACCAATTTTCCGGCAAGCGTGGCGATTTTATAGGCAGCATGCATGACGAAGATCGACCGCGCGTGGAGCAACTGCTGCAACAGTCCCTCCGCGGCGAGATCGAATACGACACGGATTTTCGCGTCGTTTGGCCTGATAACAGTGTCCATTGGTTGATGGGTAAGGGCGTCGTGTCGAAGAGCGATGACGGCGTGCCGCGGCACATGATCGGCGTCAATATGGAAATCACCGAACTCAAAAACGCCCAACACGAACGTGAGCGTTTGCTGCTTAACGAAAAAGACTTGCGCGCCCGAGCCGAAGCGGCGAATCGCCTGAAAGACGAATTTCTTGCCACCGTCTCCCACGAACTGCGCACGCCGCTCAATGCGATACTGGGTTGGACGACGCTATTACGCAAAGGCCAACTCGACGACCGAGGCATCGACAAAGCGCTGGAGACGGTGGAACGCAACGCCCGAAGTCAGACTAAGCTGATTGAAGATCTACTCGATATTTCGCGCATTACGACCGGGCACTTGAAGCTTGAAGTGCAGAGCCTGGATTTACCCGCCGTGATTCGGGCCGCGTTGGAATCATTGCATCCTGCCGCCGAAGCGCGGCAAATCAAATTGCAGGCGTTAGTCGACAATGCAGCAGGGCCGGTGTGGGGTGATCCGCAACGCATGCAGCAAATTGTTTGGAACCTGCTCTCCAACGCCATTAAATTCACGCCTAAGGGTGGCCAGGTGCAAGTGCGGTTGGAGCGGGCTAATTCCTATGTGGAGCTTGCGGTAAGCGATACTGGCCAAGGAATCAGCGAGAATTTTCTGCCGCATGTGTTTGAACGCTTTAAGCAAGAAGATGCTTCCAGTAAACGCAAACACGGCGGCTTAGGGATAGGCTTAGCTATCGTGCGCCAACTTGTTGAGCTACACGGCGGACAGGTGACTGCCGAAAGCGCGGGCGAAGGAAAGGGCGCGACATTTCGCGTGGTTTTGCCGATCATGCTGGCGCGACGTAAGAGCGTGCACGAGGACCAGCGACCCGCCACACCCGCAAGCGTGGGCGCGCGATCGGAACAACATTTACTTAGCGGCTTGCGCGTGCTGGCGGTCGACGATGAGGCGGACGCCCGCGAATTGCTGGCGGAATTATTAACCGCGAACGGCGTTGACGTCCGTGTCGCTGCGTCGGGTGTCGATGCGTTGGCAACGCTCAAACAGTGGCGCCCCGACGTTCTTATCTCCGATATCGGCATGCCGGATATGGACGGCTATGAATTATTGCGCGAACTCCGGTTCAAGGAAAATAAGGACAAGCACACCCGGCTGCCGGCACTGGCGCTCACCGCTTATGCCTCCGCGGAAGATCGCATGCGGGCGCTACAAAGCGGCTTTCAAATGCATATTGCCAAGCCGGTCGATCCGGAGGAGTTGACCACGGTGCTGGCGAGCCTGGCCGGGCGATTGAATCCTTGAGCGGCGGCTAGTGTCGCCACACGTCAATTACGAGACATCATTACCCGCGCAGTATCCGCTGTTTTGACTCCTTCCCTCGTCCCCGGATGGGGACGGGGGAAGGCTGGGATGGGGGCGGCGCCGGCAAGATCGTTGCCCCCTCCCCAACCCTCCCCCGCGCAAACAGCGCGCAAGGGAGGGGGTGGCTTTGATCGACGATGTCTCGTAATTAACGAGTCCCCATCCTAGTTCGTTTTGCAAGTTTTACACTTCGCCGTAATTTTTACCGCTTACATATCTACAAATTAACGCCAGCGATAAACCGTTCCCGCGTTAACCGTCCTTGCCAATCAGGCCAGTAAGTTCGCTGTAGTTTAAATGGCACGCGCCTTGCTCATCGCTAACCAGGATGGCAATGCGCATTCTTTACTGATGCCTATCGTGAAAGGTATGTGATCGAACTGTACATTGCGATTTTATTAACCAGACCCACTTGAGGAGAAAATGATGGACACGTATGACACAAAACAGCAGGTCAATACTCAGCGAATCGTCGGCAACACCGCGGCCTATGCTGACCACGTCGGCCCAGGCCCGGAAATCATGGCCGCCGCTACACTTACCGGTAACGACGTTGTAAATTCCGCCGGCGAAGATCTTGGCGAGATCGAACATATTATGTTGGATGTCCCGCGCGGCCGCATCGCCTACGCGGTATTGTCGTTCGGGGGATTTCTCGGCATGGGTGAAAAGTTGTTCGCGATTCCCTGGCATGCGCTCAAACTCGATGTCGCGAACAAGTGTTTTATTCTCGATGCGAGCGTAGAGCAGTTACAAAACGCGCCGGGATTCGACCCAGGGCAATGGCCGTCGATGGCCGATCAGAAATGGGCGCGCGATATTCATTCCTATTATTCGTCGGCGCCTTATTGGGAATAAACTTTTCCGGCACGGTGTGCAAAAGGGAACAACGTTTGTTGTTCCCTTTTTATGTAAAGTCGAATCAAGCTTCGAATATTCCTATTAGCATCGAGCCACGAGCCACGAGCCGCTTGCCTTCTGGCAATGCATAGGCTGAGAGCCACTATCCGTGCGGCTTCTGGGGCAGAGCGCGGGAACCTCAACCTGTGGCCCTAGGCCAGCCCCTCATTCCCGCGTAGGCGGGAATCCAGGGTCTTTCGCTAAACGACGCTGGGTCCCCGCCTTCGCGGGGACGAGGGGCTGGCCTCGGGCCACGAACTTAATGGGAGCCAAATGGATTCCCGCCTTCGCGGGAATGACACGCAAGGCACCGTAGTAAACCGTGAACGCCTATGGTATACAGCGAGTGTTCTATGACGTTTGAAAAAAGGACATGTCACCTCCGCTCACCCTCGACGATGTCAAGCGCGTCGCGCAAGACCCCAACCGCCTCGCGGCACTGAACGCCACCGAGCTGCTCGACACACCGGCCGACGACGCGTTTGATCGTTTCGCCCGGCTTGCGGTACGTCTTTTAAAAGCCGACGCGGCATTTGTGTCGCTGCTCGATGCGGATCGCGTCTTCTTTAAAAGTTACGTAGTCGCTGGCGGGAGCCGGCCCAAGATCCGCGAAGTGTCCATTGAGGCATCGTTTTGTCCGTATGCGGTTGCGCACGGCAAATTACTGCTTGTAAGCGACGCCCGTATTGACCCGCAATTTAAAACTCATTCGGCGATTCGCGACTTCGGGCTCGTCGCATACGCCGGTATACCATTGGTGACAGCCGACGGGCACGCCCTCGGTAGCTTATGCGTTATCGGCTCGCAGCCCCACGCATGGACGCCAGATGAAATTGAACTGTTGACGGATTTAAGCGCGGCGGTGGTCAGCGCAATCGAATTTCGCAACAGCATCGGGCGCCGCGAGCGAGACGCCGCTCGGCTGGAAGCCAGCGAGCAGCGCTTTCACACGGCATTTCACGCGAACCCATTACCAATTTCGATTGTGTCTTACCCGGATGGCCATGTGCTCGAAGTGAATCAAGCGGTGGTGAGGCAGTGGGGCTATCGACGCGATGAGATCGTCGGCAAGACCACCGCGGAACTCAATTTGTACGTCAATCCGGCGGAGCGAGAAACGTTTTTCCGGTTACTGCGGGAACAGGG
>JANOGO010000230.1:0-6186 GCA_031406045.1 Pseudomonadota bacterium | reverse complement strand
CGGCCGCCAGCGTGGAGTCCGCCAGAACCCCCATCAAACCTACATTGCCCCCTCCGTAAACCAACCTGACGCCCCGGGCGGCCAGAACGGTTCCCCTCAAGTCGTGGCTACCGAAAGAAGAACGTCCTCTGAAGAGTCTCTTGAGGCCAAAGGTGCACTTTGGAGTCGTGGCATCTGGAGAGAAGGTGATTCGATCAGAGACGTTTGTCAAGTCTTTGAGCTCGAGTTGGTCGAAACTTGCGGCCGTTGAAATGGAAGGCTTCGGCGCTGCCGTCGCCGCTTTTCGAGCTCCGACCTTACCCGGCATGATTATGGTCCGAGGGATTGCGGACTGGGCCGACCCAAAGAAGGATGACCGCTGGCAAGCATATGCCGCTGATAGCGCGGCGTCGTTTTTCGTCGCAATCCTTCGGCTTGGCCTACTGCAGAACCAAGCGGCTCGGCCCTCCCAGCCAGCCCAGAGACTTTCGTCATACAACGGTCGTAACAAGCTTGACCTTTGCGATTCAATGGGCGATGACTGGCGGAAACTGGCTGACTACTTCGACATTCCTCTCTCTGACAGAGACAAGTTCAAGCAAGGGTGGGAGTGCCAGCATATTTGGGAGTGGCTAGAGCGCCGAAAGAAGCTCGCTGGGTTGCCAGACGGATTGCGCCGAATCAAGAGAGAGGATCTGCTCGACAACCTGAGTCTGCAACCGTAGTGTGCTAGAGGGGTTCGCGCCGCCTAACGAACAAAAAAAACGATGAATAACATTCCAGCGTGTCGGATAACATCCCGACTAAATGTTAAGTATATGTCAATAAAAACAAAGTGTTATAGAACTTTGTTGTATTTTCAATACAGTTAAAATTGGCATGAAAAGCAACATGCCACTATTCAATGTATCAGAGCCAAGTTCAGCATTCTTGTCCTCTCTACTCGCCCGATGATGATAAGCCGCTATTCCATGAAAATTTGAAGACGTGGTGAGCAATTTCAAGCCGCCCAACGTCAGCTAAGCGGCAACAATCTCACCTTCCGCTGATGGCCGGTAGCGCCCCCCCCAGAACATGCGGCTTCAAGCTCCCAAGAGCAATCGAAGTCGCTAGAATCGCAACACTTTAGACGCTCAAAAAATATTGCCTAAAAAAATAACCGCCTCCAATTCGAAGACGATAGGGGGAGATGATGAGCAGTTTGGCGCTAGCAAAACAATTGGTTGTATTCGAACCGGCGCAAAAGCTTAGCAGAGATCATTGCCGCATCCGGATGCCTTGGTTTAATTAACGCGTTGCGTTCCTCTGGAACAATTACCGAGGGAACCAGCAATATCGCTGTCCGCAGCGATGACAAACAATTCGACCCAACCGCCACGCTGGCACGACCACCCGGAATTGCATCCCAACCGGCTGGTAATTTTCCGACCGCGACTGTCTCCCGCTTGACCCATACCGTTTTCGGAACGTCAATCTGCACCAGGTAGCGATCTAGCGGCAGACCACCGTCGTCGACGTGCGCGCTGGTCTCAAGCACGGCCATCGCGATCGTTGGGGCGCAGTAGATCACTGGCTCGCCGTAGTCGTTCCAGCGGCCTGGTTTCTTCGCGGCGCCTGCTCCGCTCAAATCGGCAGCGCCGTACTTGCGGGTCTCGGTAGCAATGCGCCAAAGTCTCATTGCACCGCGCCGCTCTCGATCGAGCCTAGCAATCTCGCGACGACTTCAATCCCCGTAGGCGTATCGATTAGGTCGGCAGGTCTACGCCCACCGAGAGTAGGCTGCGGGCGCTCAATCCATAGGCCCAGCCACTTCGCCGCGTCATAGCCCAGTGCACGAGCAGCCTTACTGTTGGCGACCATATCTTGCGCGAGACCAAGCAGCCTAACCACGCCGATTGCCGCCTGGCCGCCGCTACCCGCGATGACTTCGCCAGCGGCCGCTTTTTTCTCCGCGGTTGCTTTGGGCACACCCAGAATACTGAACATTCGCGAGGCGGGTACATCCATTTGCTTCGCAAGGCCCTTAACTAACGAGCCGACGACACCTTGTCGTTCGAGGTCGACAAGCTGCATCGGCGTCGCGCGGGCTACCTGCTTAACGAAATCATCAATTCCCTTGACCTGCTCATATACGATCCCCGCTGTATGCCGAGGGGTAGTGGAACGAGAACGCCGGGGTGCATGCTGTTGTACTGGTGAGCTAGCCATGATTTTCAGGATGGGTGTCTATAATGAGATGTGTCTTAGCCTTAAAATAGACGGTGTGCAATTTTTCTAATTCCGTCGTTAAGGCGAACGGGGGCTGTCCGCAAACCACTCGACCGCCGTTTCTAGGATAATAGTAATGCATGCCCACGCTGAACTCTCAAACGCCGCCAGACCACCTCTCTCATCGCCGCGGTATTCGTAATCGCAGCGCGGCGAAGTACGAGCAAGTAAATTTCCTCAGCGAAGAAATCGCCGGCCGCATGTTCGAGCGGCTCGATTACATCAAGCTCGAACCGCAAGTGGTGTTGGATTTGAATTGTGCGATCGGTACATCCAGTGCAACATTAGCGACGCGATTTCCTAACGCGCTGGTCGTGCCGGTCGATCCGGCGCTCGGATTATTGCAAAAACATTCGTCACCAAAAAAACGCTTCCAGCTATTCGGCAAAAAATCAACGCGACTCTGCGGCGAAGCGCAGGCGTTGCCGATCGCGGCGAAGAGCGTCGATTTGGTTTGGTCGAATCTTCTCGCGTTAAGTTTCGATGCGCCGGCGATCATTCGCGAGCTAAAGCGCGTACTGAAACCCGGCGGCTTGCTGATGCTTTCGACCGTCGGCCCCGATACGTTAAAGGAATTGCGCGCGGCATTTGCTCAGGTCGATTCGCTCCCTCACATCCAACCACAAGTCGATATGCACGATCTGGGCGATATGCTTGCCCACGAAGGGTTCGCGACCCCGGTGGTCGATATGGAAATGGTCACATTGACCTATCCGGACGTGAAAACACTCGCGCGCGATTTGCGCGCGGCCGGTGCAACCAATCTGGAATCCGTGCGGCGCCAAGGCTTAACCGGAAAAACTCGCTGGGCGGCTGTCGAGCGAGCTTATGACGCTGAGCGTCACGAGGGCCGACTGCCCGTCACATTTGAGATAATCTACTTGCACGCGTGGCGCGGCGTTGAACGCATCGCTGCCGATGGACGTCAAATCATACAGTTCGATAAATTAGCGACGAAAAAATGAAATATCTGCACTCGATTCTAGTTATATTCGTGGCCGTAACGTTTGTTGCCGGCTGTTCCGCGAAGGACGACGAGGTCCCGATTCGCATGGTCGATCCATGGGTGCGCGCCACGGTTGCGGGACAAAATTCGTCGGCGGGCTATATCGAGTTTCATAGCAGCAAACCGGTGAAACTCGTCAAAGTCACCAGCCCGCAAGCGGCCAATGTGCAAATTCATACAATGTCCCACGACAACGGCATTATGCGCATGGATGAGCTTCCTATCCTCGATATTCCTGCAGGCAAAACAGTGAAGCTCGAACCGAATTCGATGCACTTTATGCTCAATGATTTGAAAGCACCGCTGCGCGCCGACGACGACGCGACGCTTACTTTCACTTTCGAGTTCGCCGATAAATCGACGCTGCAACTCAATGCCCTAGCCGAGGTTCGGCCCAACTGAGATGCTTGTAGAGCCAATACTGGCGCGGCTGTTAGAGCATTAGTCTGGTACGAAATTTGAAAAGAGCGTAGCCCCGGCTACGCGCTGTCGCGAGCGTGCACTGAGCCATAAAAAAAAGGCGTTTGCCATCATTCAATGGATGGTTGATCACACGCCTGCCGTTATAATGGCAGCCTCGACTTTGCCTCTGAAACCATGACGAAATTTCTTATCAGTTTATTGTTGATCGTTCCCACATTCACGTTCGCCGCCAAGCCCCCGACTAAAGCGGATGCGAAGCCGGCCGCACCGCAACCTATCACGCCAGCAGCGCCGGTCGCATTCGGCGCGCTGAACGTCGCCGCGAAGTCTTTTGTGTTGCGGGATTTCCAGAGCGGACAGATTCTTGTCAGCCAAAATCCCGATCTCAAAGTTGAGCCCGCGTCGCTGACTAAATTGATGACCGCCTATCTCGCTTTCAAAAATATCAAAGAAAAACGGTTGTCGGAAGACCAAGCATTGCCGGTATCGGAAAAGGCTTGGAAGGCAATCGGTTCGCGTATGTTTATCGATCTCAAAGTGCCGGTGACAGTGAGCGAATTACTGCGCGGCATGATTATTCAATCGGGTAACGACGCGAGCATCACGCTGGCCGAAGCGATGGGCGGTAGCGAAGAAGTATTCGCCGAACTGATGAACAAAGAGGCCGCGCGGCTCGGCATGAAGAATTCGCATTTTTTGAATGCAACCGGTTTGCCCGATGCGCAACATTATTCGACTGCCGAAGATTTGAGCTTGCTCGCGAGCGCGATCATCCGCGATTTCCCTGAGTTTTACACCATCTACTCGACGCGCGAATATAAGTACAACAGCATCACCCAACCGAATCGCAACCGTTTGCTATGGCTTGACCCAACCGTAGACGGCATGAAAACCGGTCACACTGATAGCGCCGGATGGTGCTTGGTCAGTTCGGCGAAGCGCAACGACCGGCGCTTAATTTCCGTGATACTCGGCACCGCGTCCGATACCGTCCGCACGGTCGAGAGTCAAAAATTATTGAACTACGGTTTCCAGTTTTACGACACACGGCGCGTGTATAAGCAGGGCGAAGCCGTCGCTAGCCTCGACGTTTTCAAGGGGCAAGAAAAAACGTTACGGGCGGGTTTTGATAAAGATCTTTTCTTGACATTACCGCGCAGTGAATTCGAAAAAATTCAACCGACCTTAACCACCACGCAGCCGCTGATTGCGCCGCTCGCCAAAGGCCAAGAAGTCGGCATGATGAAACTGACGCTCGGCGACAAAACCATCGCGCAATATCCGGTGCTGGCGTTGGAAACCATTCCGGTCGCCGGGTTTTTCCGCCGCACCTGGGATAGCCTGCGCTTAATGCTGAAATGAACCAGCCGGTTTGCTATCTGAACGGCGAATTTTTGCCGTTGGATGAAGCGAAGATTTCCGTTCTCGATCGTGGATTTATTTTCGGTGACGCGATTTACGAAGTGATTCCGGTCTACCGGCGCAAGCCGTTGCGCCTGGCGGCGCATCTGGCGCGGCTCAATCGAAGTCTCTCGGAAATTCGCATCGACGCGCCGCTCTCCGACGGTGATTGGACCGGCATTATCGATGAGTTGATTGGTTTTCAGGCGAGCGACGACCAGGCAATCTATTTGCAAGTGAGCCGCGGTGTTGCCAAGCGCGAGTTCGGATTGTTGCAGGGAATAGAACCGACGGTATTCGTGGTCAGTAATCCATTTTTGCCGCCCCCAAAACAACATATCGACAACGGCATCGCCGCTGTGAGCTTGCCCGATTTTCGTTGGCTGCGCTGCGATATCAAATCGACCTCGCTGCTCGGCGCGAATATGCTGCGCCAATTCGCGAACGATGCCGGCGGCGCGGAATGTGTGTTGTTTCGCGATGGCCTTTTAACCGAGGGTTCGTCGAGCAATATTTTTGTCGTGAAAAATGGCGTGTTGATTACGCCACCGAAATCGCGCCTCATCTTGCCCGGCATCACCTACGATTTGCTGTTGGAACTCGCGAGCGCGAACGATGTCCCAACCCAAGTGCGCGACGTTCCCGAAATCGAAGTGAAAACAGCCGATGAGTTAATGCTCTCGGCGAGCCTGCGCGAATTATTGGCGATTACGCAGTTGGACGGTAAACCCGTCGGCAGCGGCGCGCCCGGCACTGTGTTCAAGCGGCTGTACGAATTGTTCGCGACCTACAAAGCAAATCTATGACCGAACCGCAACGCGAAGAAACGCTGCTGGAATTTCCTTGCGAGTTTCCGATCAAGATCATGGGGCTTACGCGCGACGATTTCGCGCAAACCATTTTGGAAATCGTGCGTCGTCATGCACCGGATTTTGATGGCGCAACAATGGAAATGCGCTCGAGCAGCGGGGCAAAATACTTAAGTCTCACTTGCACCATTCACGCCACGTCCAAAGCGCAGCTCGACGAACTCTATCGCGAATTGTCGAAGCACGAGATGGTGAAGATCGTTCTGTAATGTTATTGACCGACCTCGCACCGTTGTTGAC
>JANOGO010000220.1:0-3745 GCA_031406045.1 Pseudomonadota bacterium | reverse complement strand
GATCAATGAGTTATCGCTCGGGCGCCAAGTTATGTGCCCAGGAACTGTCAAACTCGGGGCAGAGACGGTGTCGGCCCTGCGAGATCCCGCCGTGTGGTGTGGCAAACGACCTACCACGATCAATACAATGATTTCGTGCGCGGCCGTTTCCCCATGGCGTTCATCGAACTCAATCCCGATGATGCGCAGGCACTGGGCATCGGCGGCGGCGACATCGTAGAGGTTTTCAACGATTATGGTTCGACTTACGCGATGGCCTACCCGACGCCGGAGATTAAGATGAATCAAACCTTCATGCAGTTTGGCTACCTTAACGGCATTGTCGGTGACGTCACCACGCCTTGGACGGATCGCAATGTCATTCCCTACTACAAAGGCACCTGGGCGAATCTGCGCCGTGTGGGATCGATGGAAGACTACAAACGCACGGTAAGTTTCAAGAATCGCCGTTACGGCGCTTAGCGTTTCATCGCGCTCAAGGGCCAAATGATTCGGCCCTTGTTTTTTTATTTATATTTCTATAATATTGGAAATATGAAAACAAATGAAGCAGTCATCTCACTCGCCGCCTTAGCGCAAGAATCTCGATTGAGCATTTATCGCCTGCTGGTGCTAGCCGGTCCGGAAGGGATGGCGGTGGGCAGCGTCGCGGAGAATTTGGGGATTCCCGCCGCGACATTGTCGTTCCATTTGAAAGAATTGACTCGCGCTGTGCTGATCACCGCGCGTCAAGACGGGCGATTTATTTACTACTCGGCGAACTTTCCTCAGATGGCGGCGTTGTTGAGTTATCTCACGGAAAATTGTTGTCGTGGGATGCCGCAAGAATGTTTGGGTGTGATGGAAACCGCACTCGCGCAATGCTGCGCACCCAAGTCAAAGTCTAAATCGAAAAGGAGTTGTGTATGAAACGATTTCATGTCCATGTTGCGGTGAGCGATCTTGAGGCCAGCGTTAAATTTTATTCAGCGATGTTCGCCAGCGAGCCATCGGTGCACAAGTCGGACTACGCTAGATGGATGCTCGACGATCCGCGTATCAATTTCGCCATTTCGCAGCGCGGTCTTGCGCCCGGCGTCGATCATCTGGGCATTCAAGTAGATAGCGACGAAGCGTTAGACGAGTCGCGCCAACAAGTCGCCAAAGCCGAGATTGTTGCATCCGAGCAAAATCAGGCCGCCTGTTGTTACGCCGAGTCGAACAAATACTGGATCACCGATCCGCAAGGCATCGCCTGGGAAACCTTTCATACCCTCGCGAATATTCCAACGTTTGGCAAAGATACGAAACCAGCGACTATCGAACCCGCCAATGCCTGTTGTGCGCCACAACCGAAACAGCAAACCATCGGATTTTTATCGCGGTCCGATCGCGCAAACGTCCCCTTAAAAAAATGAGATGAGCCATGGCCTACAACGTTTTATTTCTGTGCACCGGCAATTCCGCGCGCAGCATTCTCGCCGAAGCAATACTCAATGCCGAAGGCAAGGGCAAATTCAAAGCGTTTAGCGCCGGTAGCCATCCGTCCGGCAAGGTCAATCCTTTCGCTGTTGAATTACTTGAACAGCGCCACTACCCCACGGCCAGTTTACGCAGCAAAGCCTGGGACGAATTTGCGCTACCCGACGCACCTGAATTAGATTTCGTCTTCACCGTTTGCGACAACGCCGCCGGCGAGATATGCCCCGTTTGGCCGGGCCAGCCGATCAGCGCCCATTGGGGCGTAGAAGATCCGGCCGCTGTAGCGGGTTCCGACGACGAGAAACGCAAAGCGTTTGTCAAAGCATTTACCGTGTTGCAACGTCGTATTACGTTATTTGCGAGCTTGCCGCTCGATCAAGTCGATAAGCTTTCGTTACAAACCAAACTGCGCGATATCGGCAAGCAATGAATCTGGCAAGGCGTCTTGCCGCCGAAGCCATCGGCACGGCGCTGCTGCTCGCCATCGTAGTCGGCTCCGGCATCATGGGCGAGCGCTTATCCCAGGGTAACGACGCCATCGCGTTACTTGGCAATTCCATCGCCACCGGGGCGGGATTGGCGGTGCTGATCTACTTATTCGCGCCGATTTCTGGCGCTCACTTCAATCCCGTCGTCACCCTGAGCGATGCCCTAGACGGCAAGTTAATTTGGCGTGATGCTTTCCGCTATATCCTCGTGCAAATAGTTGCTGCCCTTGCCGGCGTTGCGGCGACCCACTTGATGTTCGGCGAAGCATTGTTCACGCCCAGCGACCATGCCCGCCTTGGACCGAGTCAGTGGTGGAGCGAATTCGTCGCGACCTTTGGTTTGATCCTGGTGATTAAGCTGAGCGTGCATCACAATGCCAAAGCAGTACCGCTGACTGTTGCGGCCTACATCACCGCGGCGTATTGGTTTACCGCATCGACATCGTTTGCGAATCCTGCGGTCACCATCGCACGTTCGCTTACTTCGACCTTCGCCGGCATTCGGCCCGATGGGATCGTTGGATTCATCGTCGCTCAGTTTGTTGGAGCATTCGTAGCTGCGAAGCTCTCGCGCTGGCTAATTGATCGGAAGTCCGAGTCATGACAAACTTATACGCGTCTTTTCGAGTCGCGAAATCACGTTTGGTACATCTATCGATTCGCAGAGGCATAATTTCTCCCAACAGCAACGCCGAGTAAAGCAATGCAGACTGTTCTGATTCGAGGCAGCGGCGATGTAGGCTCCGCCGTTGCCTACGCCCTTTTCGTTCGGGGTTATCGCGCGGTTCTACATGATGTGCCGCAGCCGGCGCATGCGCGGCGCGGTATGGCGTTTACAGACGCATTGTTTTTCGGAAAAGCGGTACTGGAAGGGGTGATCGCTAAGCGCTCAACGCTTGGTGATTCGTTGGGCGCGATGCTTACTTGTGGTCGTGCGATTCCGGTGATGAGTGCACCGCTTAGCGCCGTGTTGGCGCAAATACCCGTTGATGTGTTGATCGATGCACGCATGCGAAAACGCGATCGTCCCGAACGACAACGATCGCTCGCCCCACTGACGATTGGTCTTGGCCCTAATTGCATCGCGCGAGATACGACTGATCTTGCGCGCGGCGCCGCCACTGTCTTCGCTGGTGAGCCGCGCGTGATTGGCGGCACTGGTCGCGAACGCTACGTCTACGCGTCACACGCCGGGGTATTCGTGACGACATTTGATATCGGCGCCAAAGTAGGCGCAGGCGACATCGTTGCCACAGTTAACAACACGCCTCTTCGTGCGCCCTTATCCGGTTATCTGCGGGGGCTCACGCACAGTGCCGTATACGTCGAGGTCGGCGCCAAAGTCATCGAAGTTGACCCGCGAAATCCTGGGACGCAATTGCGCGGCATTGGAGAGCGCCCGCCGCGCATTGCGGCTGGCGTTGTTGCGGCATTAGAACTCATTCATTAAGTCGCGAAGTTTGAGCGCAATCTACGGAGCCTGAACAAATACGGCGACGGACATTTTCGTTCCATCGGATTACATTATGAAGAAGGATCGCCAAAGGAACGGCGCGCATAAACTATGAACAAATCTCAACGCTCGCCCCATATGTAGTTCGTTCTCTAATTTGATGAAAAAATTCCCGAGCTTCAAGTTCGAGAACGGATTTACCGTTCAAATTGGTCGAATGCTATAGTTTCGGTGACGGCTTTTTTCCATTTTCAGTTAAATGACCCCCGGCAAAGCCGGGGGCTTAGTTTTGTTAGCCCCTCGAAGGGGCACAGTGCTGGAGCCGCCTGAAGGCGGCTATCCT
>JANOGO010000201.1:0-10301 GCA_031406045.1 Pseudomonadota bacterium | reverse complement strand
CGGCCAAAAGCGTAACTTCGGATCGAAAAACTCGCCGCCCGAAAGCCGCCACTCACGTCAGTGAAATCTAGGGCGAACTTGTAGATTTACGAGGTAGCTAAGTCTTTCATGCGATCTAATACTTCGCACGCGATCCATTGCAAACAATGAAATGTACTTATTTTCTTGCGCGCAACGACCGCAGGACTTCAGTTTGGTCAATTTCCGTGCGTGCGGCCTCTAGGCCACCTGATCGGTATGCCGCCTTGACACGTTCGCGTTGCTGGCTATCTGGTGCCTGGCGAAACGTAGTTGTTGGTAGCGACGGTTGAGATAATATGGAGCGCAAGCGACGAACCATATCTTGAAGCTCGGCATCATTGCTCCAAACGGTACCGTCAATTTCTGCAAGCGCAAGCTCGACCAGCCATTGGTTGTCTGGAACACAACCGCGTACTTCCTCAAGGTATTTTCTGTACCGTCATGAAGGGCAAGGCCTCATCGCCCCGCAACAATTCCAGCTCGCCGCTCAAGTGTTCGATCACCTTGACGGCCTGTGATCGCAAGGCGTAGCGTGGCTGCTCTGGACGGGTGATCACTACCAGCAGTTTGCCCATGAACTGGCAGGTCAGCGTTTTGGAGAGCTTGCGCTCAAAATGATGGGCGCAGATGCGCGCCGGCGCTGTGGTGGCACCCGCGTAAGCCCGGTGCGCATTGACGGTGTTTGCGGGCACGCGGCCGAAACGGGCGTTGTGCTGTGCCAGGTACTGGGGGCAACCAGGCGTTGGCCGCCTCAATGTTGCTGATTCTGGCCAGCCGCAAGGCCTTGACCAAACGGTCTTGAAGCGTCCGGAACGCCCGCTCCACACGGCCCTTGGTCTGGGGCGAATACGCCAGGATGGATTCGATGTTGAGTTCGCCTGCGGCGCGCTCGAACTGGGTCGGCACCGGGTCTTCAGGGTCGTGCTTGGTGAAGATGCTGTGACAGTCGCCGTACAGCGCCAACGGGCGACCGTGGGCACTGCGTAACATTGCAAGCTGTGCAGATAGGCGTGGTGAATTCCACCGGATAGAAACACGCCTGCATCAAATCCCCGGTGGCGTCGTCAATGAAGGCCAAGCATTCCGATCAGGAATTACTCGAAGCGGTTAAACCAGATGTGGCTGATGTCGGGTATGACCTGGTTGACGTTGGGTACTCGGGTAGCTTGATTCCACACCACCAAAATATTGCCGCTGGTGTCGATGACTACCTTGGGGGTAGAGGCATCGTCGCCTGATATTATTTCATTGCCCATACTATCGAGAGAGGAATTGAAATTTTTCTTGACGTATTCGGCCGTACCCCAACCCGTGCCGACGGTGTATCGGTTCGACCATAAGTCAAATGGATAGAAGCCCACCGTATCCGGGTCATATTGGTCGCTCATCGTCCATACCGCCACCGCATTGCCGCTGGCGTTGACGGCAATCTGGTGGTCATTCGTTGGGCAGGTGGAACTCGTTGGGCAATTGCCAACGATGACGGGTGTACCCCATGTGTTGGAGGTCGCAATGTAGCGGCTGGAGTAATAATTAAAATTAATTGTTGTTGTAGTGATACGCTGGAACCACATGGCAATCGCATTGCCGTCGGCATCCATGGCGATTTTCGGGTAAATGGCAAAGGATGTGTTGTCGGTTTCGAGGAGTACCGGCGTACCCCAGCCGGTGCCATTGATATAGCGGTTAGCAAAGATGTCGGTTCTCGTGCCGAAGGCCTGATGCCATACCGCCAGGGCATTGCCGCTGGCATCGATGGCGATTTCGGGAAATCCGGCGCGGCCAGTATTGTCAGTCTCGACCAGTTCGGGTGCGCCCCAGGTGTTGTTGGCGGCGGTGTAGCGGCTGGACCAGATATCAGATCTTTCAACACTGGGGTTGGAATCACCGTCCTGAGACCACACCACCATAGCATCGCCGCTGGCGCTCATGGCGAGCTGGATCGGTAAGAGGCTCCCGTTATCTAGTCCACCTATAAGTGTCGGGGTCGCAGGCGAAGCCCAACCGCTGCCAGCGGTGTAGCGATTGTATCCAATGCCAAAACCACCGTCGTGCCGCCACACCGCCAAGGCATTGCCGCTGGCATCGATCGCAATCTTGGGATCAAGATAATTGGCCGGCCCATTTTCTCCGATGAGCTCGCGCGAACCCCAGCCACTGCCGACGGTGTAGCGGCTGGACCAAATGTTAAAAACACCTTCACCAGAACCGGGCTGCCGCCACACCGCGATCGCGTTGCCACTGGCATCCATGGCGATATCGGGGTGTCTGCTGTTTTCGGAAGGACCCGAAGCAGGGTCGTCAACGGTCAAGCGCGGGATTACCGCAGGCGTGCTCCAACCCAATCCAACAATGTAGCGGCTGGACCAGACATCATTGGCGAGGTTGGTCACTCTAACCTGCTCCCAAACCGCGATGGCATTGCCACTGGCATCAATGGCGATCTTGGGTATCGTGGCATTGCCGTTGTTGGCCTCAAGAGGTATGCCGTTACCCCAGGCCTTGGCGGTGCTTGGTAGATTGGTGCAATTGACAGCAACCGCGGTGACGTTCGTCCCGGAAACACTGCCGCTACCAGTGGCGACGGCGCAAGTCTGACCCGCTGGCTGGGTAAGTACTGTAACTGCGTAGACAGCACTATCGTTGAGTGCGGCGCTGAAGGTGAAAGTACCGTTTGCCGAGAGCGTGAGGTTGTTGCCGCCATTGTTCTGCAACATGACACTCCTGGCGACACCGAGACCGGAAATCGTGCCTCCGATGGTATAGGTTGGCCCGCTGGGCACTACTGGCGTGCCACCCCCGCCTCCGCCACCACAGGCGGTAAGCGTCAGCGTGGCGATAAGTGTTATTGGCAATAGTAGCGTACGTAAAGACGTGGCGGCGAGCGATTTAAGCAAACTGCGCCGGTTGTTCGAAATGTGAATGTTGTCCACGATTTACCTCCGTTGAGAGTTGACTGGCGAACCGGTCAGCGCGGATGCAGATCTTAGCAAGCTGTCAACAGTAGGACTTCTGAAAATGGAGGGAGACACGACTACATCAAAAGTTCAACGGATAACTACAGTTTGAACATGAAGGCCCAGTTGCTCCTGCAAAATTTAATTCTACAGCAATTTACTTACGAGTGCAGCCTCTAGCCTCTTCCAATGGCATAAGCGGCTGAAACGGTGCCGTGTTTCCAACGGCATTGGAGGCTGAAATGAGGATTTTGGATCGATCATCTACGAATGGTGATCGATATGAACGTATCCAAGAAAAACATGAGCCGGCAGGGTGGTAACGCGTGGTCTACTGTTCAAACTAGACTGGCATCCCCGGCGCGTTCACCTGACGAATCAGACTACCCTGAATTGGGTTGCCTGTTAGCTGACGCTCGTCAGCGGCAACTTTGGGTCGATATTTTCCGATCGCGGTTTTTTACACAAGTTCCAGATGAACTTTGCGGCCTAAAACCTGCGCAGCCCGCTGCAACGTTTCCAGCGTCACATTGCCATCTGTTGGATTGAGGACGCGATCAAGCTGATTACGGCTTGTTTTCATCATCTCGGCCATGCGGACTTTAGTGATACCTTTTTCCTTCATTTCTTCGGCAAGCTGCCAGGCGATGACTTCTTTGATCGCCTGCGTACTGGCTTCTTCAAAGAATCCTTCTTCTTTCATAAAATCGTCAAGGCTTGATCCGACACTCGGATTCTTGGTCTTACGTTTAGTCATTGCAAAATCTCCTTCATACGTTCTCGAGCTATGGCAAGGTCCGCGGCCGGCGTCTTCTGTGTTTTCTTAATAAACCCGTGAAGCGCCACCAATTCGTCTTCCACGAAACAAAAAATTACGCGCGCAATGCGTTTGCTTGGTAAAGTCGAGCGTACCTCCCAAAGGCCATCCTTTAGTGCACGGCAAAGTGGCATACCCACCGGCCAACGAAATTGCACACGCATCAAATCCATTCCGACGGCTTTGCGATCTGCAACGGGCAACGCCTTCAACCATTCACGTACCGGCTCGCGGCCTGACGGCGAGCAGTAAAACGAAAGCTGCGTATGCGGGAGTGTTGGTGGCATTCATGTCCCTCAAACAAAATGTACTACTTAAAGTACAATAATACAAGCACTATTTCAGGTGAAATAGCTCTTCGCCGGGTACAACGCCAACCTCTGAAACGCCGAACAGTTTGGAGAAGGCGGCAACCGGTTTGCCCAAGATGCCGCCAATTTTTGCATATTAAATTTCTGTTTGTTCCGAAATTTCTAGGGCATCGTCGACTTCAATGCCAAGATATCGGACCGTACTTTCAAGCTTGGTATGGCCTAGCAATAGTTGTACGGCGCGCAGGTTCTTGGTTCGTCGGTAAATCAACGTCGCTTTTGTTCGCCTCATGGTATGGGTGCCATAGGCTGATGGATCTAGACCAATCGAAGCGACCCAGTCTTTTAGCATGCGCTCATAATGCAGCGTAGAAATATGCTCCAACGCATGCACTCGGCTCGGGAATAAGCATTGATCGGATTTCAATTGCGCTTGTGCAATCCAAGCCCCGACGGTATCGCGGGTTTGCTCGGTAATCTCAAATTGAACCGGACGGTGGGTCTTTTGTTGCATGACCATGGTGCGTGCCATTATTCGATTACTTAGAATAGGTCGACAAAAACGAAGCAACAAATTTTGCAACAAGCATCCCATCGTTGCGGTGCCGGGACGACGCCGAACGGGTTGTCGATGTCGCCGGAATCGAAACACGGTTCACGTGGTCGAAATCGTGGATCAATTCGAATCAAAACGGGCGCAAAAATTCAAACGGAATGTACGGTAATTCGCGCCGATTTCGAAATCGGTATGATTCTTTTGCTTTCGGCAAGACGTTGTTGGCTTATTCCGCTTCAATATCGACTCGATTGATACGCGGAGATATTGCATGCAAGTCGTTTTCAGTTTTGTCCGAATCATCTGTGCGCTTGGCGCGCAGGTCCTATTCTCATGCGTCGAGCTCGGCGCGCAGGCCGCCGAAGCTTTTAAGCCCAGCGAATGGCCGATCCCGGCCGGTAACGCCGGTGCGCAACGCTATTCGCCGCTCACTGATATCAATCGCAGTAACGTCAAGCAACTCAAAGTTGCGTGGACTTACCGTCATGGCGACTATCGATTCGGTTGGCCCGATCCTTTCAAGGGCACCGCGTTTCAAGCGTCGCCGATTGTTGTCGATAATCGATTGATATTTCCCACGCCATTCAACCGCGTGATTGCACTCGATCCGGAAACCGGGCGAGAGCTATGGGCATTCGATCCGAAGATAGATAAGTCGCGCCGCTTCGCCAATCTGATGGTTAATCGCGGCGTTTCGTTTTGGCGCGTCAGCGACCGTGACAATCCGTGCGCGAAACGCATTTTTTTGGCGACGTTGGACGCGCGCTTGATTGCGCTGGATTTCGCCACCGGTAAACGCTGCACGGATTTTGGAGTGGGCGGCGAAGTCAATTTGCTCGCGGGAATTGAAAACTTGGTCGACGACTGGGAATTCAATGTGACTTCACCGCCGACGGTGATCGGCAATTTCGTGGTGGTGGGATCCTCACTCGCCGATGAAGTACGCCGCATTCAACCATCCGGCGCCGTGCGCGCGTTCGATGCAATCAGTGGAAAACTGCTGTGGCGATTCAACACAATTCCGAAGGCCGGCGAGTTCGGCAGCGAGACTTGGGAACAAAACAGCGCGAGCATTCACGGCGGCGCAAATGTCTGGTCGACCATCACCGCCGATGAGCAGCGCGGCTTGATCTTTCTGCCCGTCAGCACCGCCGGGCCGGACTTCATCGGCGTCGATCGGCCGGGTGCAAACTTATTCGTCGACGCGGTCGTGGCGCTGAAGGCGCAAACCGGCGAGCGTGTCTGGCATTTTCAAACCACCCACCACGACCTATGGGATTACGATCTCCCCGCCCCGCCATTGCTCGCGAGCGTGAAGCATAACGGTAAAGTGATCGACGCTGTTGTTCAGGGCACCAAGACTGGATTTGTATTTGTGTTGAATCGCGAAACCGGCATGCCGCTTTTTCCCGTGGAGGAAAAGCCGATGCCTGCGAGCGATATTCCGGGCGAGGTGATTTCACCGACGCAGCCGATACCGACCAAACCACCGACCTTGGTGCCGCAGCAATTAACCGAGAAAGATTTGTGGGCTGACGATCCTAAACATCACGCCGCATGCCTGAAGCGTTTCCGCGAACTTCGTAACAACGGGCTGTATACACCGCCGAGCCAAGATTGGACGATCTTGTACCCCGGCACCGCCGGTGGAATTAACTGGTCCGACGGCGCAATGGATCCGGTGAGCGGCGTCTATTTTGTACCGACACGAAATGACGTGCATTTGGTTCGGCTCAACAAACTTCCCGATGAGAATTTTGCGACGACCGATGGCAAAATTATGAGCAGTGTATTTGCTGCGTTGCGCTGGGCAAGAACCCGCGAAGGCACGGGCTTGCGCTACGGGCAACTGCGAGACGCATTCATGGTGAACGATTTGCCATGTCATAAACCACCGTGGGGCATGCTACATGCGGTCGATCTGAACAGCGGCGAAATTCGTTGGCAAGTGCCGATTGGCGAGGACAAAAGATTGGGGGTACGCGGCTTGCCGAATTTTGGGCCGCCGCTAGTGACGGCCGGTAGGTTGATCTTTCACGCGGGAACGAAAGAGTTAGTGTTGCGCGCGCACGATACGGATACCGGTGCGGTGCTGGCATCGTTTGATATTCCAGCGGGTCTGCATGCGGGCCCGATCACCTATAAGTTGCGGACGAATGGCAAACAATATCTGGTCATCGCCCCCGGCGGGCACAAACGAATGGATTCGAAGCTGGGCGATTACATTATTGCTTACACGCTGCCCTAAAACCTAGAATTTGATACGACGATTCAACTCCTTCCCCTGTCCCCGGATGGGGACGGGGGAAGGCGGGGATGGGGGGCAAACAGAAGCCCGCGAAACAAACAACGCCGCCATTCCTCGCAAAACCAATTGGCAAAAATCCGCCCCCTCCCCAACCCTCCCCCGCGCAAAAAGCGCGCAAGGGAGGGAGTAGTTTCGGTTGATCATCGCTTACACTGGTTCAATCGGTGCTGGTGTGGCTGGATCGACAGGCGTGATCAAGTCAAACGGAATCGCGAGCATTCCCTTCAAATTTACGACATCCCTTGGATTTCTGAACTCCGGAATTCCAATCGTCATCGCCGTGTGCCCGAGTGCCGGGACTGGTTTATAGGTGCCGAGCAGTCGATCCCAAAACGAGAAGCAAAAACCAAAGTTCGCGTTGGTTTCGACGCGGTCAATTGAATGGTGCACTCGATGCATATCGGGCGTTACCAGCAAGCTTCTGAGAATTCGATCTACTTGACTGGGCATCGAAATATTCGAATGATTAAACATCCCCGTGACATTGAGCAAGGTCTCGAAGATAAGCACGGCGATGACCGGCGGGCCGAGCGTTACGATGATCAGGAATTTGATTCCCATGGATAGCAGTATTTCGACCGGATGAAATCGAGTGCCGGTGGTGACATCGAAATCGAGATCGGCGTGATGTACGCGATGCAAGCGCCACAGCAGCGGTACGGCGTGGAAGACCAAATGTTGCACATAAATGGCCAAGTCTAATAATAAAACCGCAGCCACCACGGCGATCGCATCGGGCATCGCGATAAGTCGCAGTAATCCCATTTGATGAATATCGGCGAACGCGGCAAAGCCCACCGCTGCCGCCGGAAATAAAATACGCACCATGATCGAGTTAATGAGTAGCAAAACCAGGTTATTTGCCCAGCGCTTGAGTTTCGGCACTGATTGGACGCGCTTCGGCGCTCGGATCTCCCACACGCACATCGCCGCAATCGTAAGGACGAATGCCGCGATACGAAACAACGGTTCATGGGCAAGCGCGAATTCGGTTAGCATGGTCGGCAATTCGAGTCTGATAAAATAATTGTTATTAAATATTCAATTGATCGATTGAATAATTGAAAGTATAATCCTTACGATGAGCATGTCAAGACAAACACCGAAGGCGCTATTGTTCGAGCAATTCGCTCGCATCGGTCAGGCGTTGAGCAGCGGGCCTCGATTGGAGTTGCTTGAATTGCTCGCCCAGGGCGAGTGCAGCGTTGATGCGCTTGCGCAGTTGACCGGGCTTAGCGTTGCCAACACCTCACGACACTTGCAACAGTTGCGCGTCGCGGGCTTAATCGTCGCGCGCAAGGAAGGCCAGTTCGTCCATTACCGGCTCGCCGGCGACGAAGTGGTTCGCCTGCTGTACGCGTTAGGCGCCGTAGGCGAATCCTATTCCGCCGAGGTCGAGCGATTAGTCAAAACTTTTATGACCGATAAAGATTCGCTTGAACCCGTGCCGGCGGAAGAGTTATTGGTCCGTGCCCGCAAAGGATTAGTCACGATACTGGATGTTCGGCCCACGCAAGAATATGCCGCCGGACACGTGCCCGGCGCGATCAATATTCCATTGCCGGAAATCAATAAGCGCTTGCACGAGCTGCCGGCGAATCGAGAAGTGGTCGCCTATTGCCGCGGTCCCTATTGTCTGATGGCATTCGAAGCAGTGGCATTGCTGCGTAAAACGGGCCGCAAAGCGCGGCGGCTACAAGACGGCCTCCCGGAATGGCGGCTACGTGGTCTCCCGGTGGAAAGCGATTCGCTCAACTGACGCGACAGCATGAAGCCGCCGATTTATCTAGACTACAACGCGACGACGCCCGTCGCGCCAGAAGTTGCTGGTGCGATGCATCCTTTTTTAAACGAGGCATTCGGCAATCCCTCGTCATCCCATTGGTATGGCCGCCGCGCGCGCGAGGCAGTCGAGGATGCTCGAAAAAATGTCGCGACGCTTATCGGTGCGCAGCCCGAAGAAATCGTCTTTACCGGTTGCGCGACCGAGGCCAATAATCTCGCGCTGCGCGGCGTCGCTCATGCATTGCGAGAAAAACGGCGGCACATCATCGTATCGGCAATCGAGCATCCCGCCGTTCTCGAACCCGCGCTGTGGCTTCGTGCGCAGGGCTGGGACGTTAGCATAGTCCCGGCCGATCGTTACGGTTGGGTCGATCCCGCTGATATCAAAGCGGCCCTGCGCGATGACACGGTGCTCGTGTCGATCATGCATGCGAACAACGAAGTCGGCACGATTCAGCCGATCGCCGAAATCGCCACCCTCGCCCATTCGCGTGGCGCACTAATGCACACGGACGCCGCACAATCACCCGGCAAGATTTCTGTCAGCGTTGACGAGCTTCACGTCGATTTACTCACGCTCGCCGGACATAAGTTTTATGCGACTAAAGGCGTTGGTGCGCTATATCTTCGACGCGGTACTAATATCGCATCGGACTTGCTGGGCGCAGGACAAGAATACGGCTTGCGCCCCGGAACGGAGAACGTTCCCGCAATCGCGGGCATCGGCGCGGCAGCACGACTTGCGACCACGCATCTCGCGCTCGACAACGCGCATTTGCAACGCGTTCGCGACGAATTTCATCGAATCCTGCAGCAAGCAATTCCCGACATTGTTCTCAATGGTCATCCATCAATGCGGCTTCCGAATACGCTTAACGTTTCGTTTCCAGGCGTGAGCGGACGCGACCTCTTGCGCGAAGTCGATAGCGACATTGCGGCATCGGTGGGTTCTGCGTGTCATTCGCAAAGCGATAGCGTTAGCGGCGTGCTGGCGGCGATGGGCATCATCCCCGCGCGCGCGATGGGCGCAATACGATTTTCGGTAGGACGGTATTCAACGCTCGACGAAATTATTCGCGCGGCAGAGGTATTAATCACGGCGTGGAAAAGGCTTACGAAAAACTAGCGCTCGGATTGTCATTGCGAGCCGCCTGTATCGGCGCTGCCGATACTGCTCACGAACCGTGAACCGGATAACATTGGAAAAATAGACGCTTGAAGATCCGCGGCGGAGCGCGACGCAGTGCGACGCAGTGCGATTGCCGAGGCCCACCCTCACCCCATCCCTCTCCCCAAAGGGGCGAGGGAAAGTGGTCCCCTCGCCCCTTTGGGGAGAGGGGTGGGGGTGAGGGGGCAGTCGTCATTACTACAAACATCGGTCAAATTAGGTTCATGGTACGCTGATTGGTCACCGCTAAAGGGCTCGGAGATTAAGCTACGAAACTCCGTCAGATATTGTCATCGCGAGGAGCTCGAAGAGCGACGCGGCGATCTAGATTTGAAGACGCCGATGCGCGCTGCGCGCGAGATTGCTTCGCATTCGCTT
>JANOGO010000021.1:0-2220 GCA_031406045.1 Pseudomonadota bacterium | reverse complement strand
CCCAAACCCATCAACGCGCAAACTAATCCTACAACCAGAAAACCGATGAGGTAAGACGTCACATTTGCAATCTGAATTTCCTTCAAATTCAGATTCCGTTGTAACTGGCTTGCCGCGATGGTTGTTGCCGGATAAAGCAAGAAAACTATTGACGTGATGCGAATCGATTCGGCCACCGCCAGGCTACGAAAGTACTCGGCCGCGAAATCCGCGCTGACATAAAATGCCACTGCCGTCGCAACACCAACGACTTGAAGCCACGTAAATACGACGTTAATGTCTTCGCGGGAAATGGTTTCTTTTTGGATTAGCGCCGAGCCCATTCCCATGTCGGAGACCAGCTTCGCCGGAGTCACCATCAGCATGAGAATTGCGAAAACTCCAAACGCTTCCGGTCCCACGATTCTTGCCAAAACAATGTTAGCAACGAGCTGCGATACCGCCCTAGTGGCAACACCGAGATAACTCCACCTCACTGCCGTGAGTGCCCGCTCTCCAAAAGATGACAATGCATTCACTCAATTTATGTTGCGTTAACGAACATAACCCATAACGATCTAGGCAACTGTCGCGGGAACGAGCGTCTGCTGATAGCCCTGGTAGGTCCGCGCTACGCCGTCGCGCAATGATATTCTCGCTCGCCACCCAAGCACATTCATGCGCGACACATCAAGCAGTTTTCGTGGTGTTCCATCGGGTTTGGTTGGATCGAAAACTATTTTTCCCTCAAAACCTACAATGGATTTGATCGTTTCGGCTAATTCGCGAATGCTTACATCGGTTCCAGTACCCAGGTTGAACAACCCCGCGTTTACGCTTTTTTCCATCAAGTACACACAGCCATCTGCCGCGTCATCGACGTGCATAAATTCGCGCATGGGTCGGCCGCTTCCCCACACAGTCATTGTCGATTCATCGCCGACTTTCCCTTCGTGTGCCTTTCGCAATAATGCGGGAAGCACATGACTGGTATTCAGGTCATAGTTATCGTTCGGGCCATAAAGATTTGTCGGCATGACCGACAAATACTGCGTACCGTATTGCTGGTTGTAGGCTTCGCAGAGCTTGATCCCAGAAATCTTTGCAACGGCATAGGGTTCGTTTGTTGGTTCGAGCGGGCCGGTCAGAAGATGTTCTTCGGTCATCGGCTGCGGCGCGTTGCGCGGATAAATGCAACTTGAACCCAAAAACATCAACTTCTTGACCCCGGCTAGGTATGCGCTGTGAATCACGTTAGTTTGCAACGCTAAATTTTGATATAGGAATTCAGCCCGGTAGTGATTGTTGGCGTAGATGCCACCGACTTTAGCAGCCGCGAGAAAGACATAATTAGGTTTTTCGAGTTGCATGAAAATGCGCACTTGCTGTTGATCAAGCAAGTCTAATTCCGCGCGCGTTCGAAGGATGAGGTTTTTGTATCCTCCCACGATAAGCCGCCGAACAATGGCAGAACCCACCATGCCGCGATGGCCCGCGACAAAGATCCGGCTGTCCCTGGTTATCTCACTACTCATGGAATGCCATCGCGCGAAAACCATTCTGCGTGACTAATCGATCGCGGCGCGCAATTCTTACATCTTCTCGGATCATTTCGGCCACTAAATCCGCAAACTTAACTTTTGGCTCCCAACCTAATTTTTCTTTTGCTTTGCTGGGATCGCCCAACAACGTTTCTACTTCGGTCGGACGAAAGTAACGAGGATCGACTCGCACAATAGCCTTGCCAGGAACTAGCCCGGTCCAGGAACTATCGTGCACAATCGACACCAACCCCACTTCTTCAACACCTGTGCCTTCCCACTTAATAACGAAGCCTAGCTCTTTCGCCGCCGCGTTAATAAAATCACGCACGCTATATTGCTCGCCCGTGGCGATCACGAAATCATCTGCTTTATCCTGTTGCAACATCAGCCACTGCATTTCAACATAATCTTTAGCGTGCCCCCAGTCACGCTTCGCGTCTAAATTACCGAGATACAGGCATTCCTGTAAACCGAGGCACAATCTTGCCAGCGCGCGCGTGACCTTGCGAGTGACAAACGTTTCGCCGCGCCGCGGCGATTCGTGGTTGAACAGAATGCCATTACACGCGTACATGCCATAGGCTTCGCGATAGTTGACCGTGATCCAGTAGGCATAAATTTTTGCCACCGCATAGGGGCTGCGCGGATAAAACGGCGTCGTTTCGCTCTGAGGTGTATCCACGACTTTGCCAAATAG
>JANOGO010000178.1:0-5197 GCA_031406045.1 Pseudomonadota bacterium | reverse complement strand
CAGCGACCAATCGGTCGAGGCGCCGAGGCGGCGCATCTGGCTGGTGATGGTGGAGCCGGAAAATTGCTTCCACTCCCATACTTTTTCGATGAACTTGTCGCGGCCGAGATCGTGGCGTTTGATGCCTTGCGCTTCGAGTTGCCGCTCAACGACGATCTGCGTCGCGATGCCGGCATGATCGGTGCCGGGTAGCCACAGCGTATTCGCGCCGCGCATGCGGTGATAGCGCGTCAGCGCGTCCATGATGGTTTGATTGAATGCGTGGCCCATGTGCAACGTGCCGGTGACGTTGGGCGGCGGCAATTGAATACAAAACGATTCGGCGTCGGGCTTGTAACCGGCGTTGAAATAACCTTTGGATTCCCAGTGCGGATACCAGTGGGCTTCGATAGCCTTCGGATCAAAGCTTTTGGCGATTTCGGACATAGTGGTGTGTGGATAGTGCGATTAAAGAAAGATTATAGCGGAAGGGAAGTATTGCAGACTTAAATCACGCTAGCATGCATCGCCAGGAGGCGCATGGATATTGGGCCGTGGCAATGCACTGGCTGGGAGCCGCTCTGGGATTGGCTCTTCGGGATGCTTCTAAATTTTTACATTACTTCTCAATTGTCATTCCCGCGAAGGCGGGAAAACGAGGCCGTAGGCCGATTTTTCGAGGAACGGCCATCCTGCACTTAAATCCAACGACGCTGGGTCGCCGCCTTCGCGGGGACGACGACTCTTGTTTTTGTTGAGTGCGCGCGTTACTTATCAGCGCCAAATGGATTCCCGCCTTCGCGGGAATGACACTACTGGTTTTTATATTCCGCGCCGTGATGAAGTTTTTCCGCCAGCGCTTCGGCGATCGCGTCGCCGATGCTGTTCATCAAATCGTCTTTTAAATCCGTGCCGACTTGTTGTAGCGCCGTACGAACGGCGCGTTCGACCTGGGACGTAAGCCGGCTTTCAAATTGCGCGGCGATACGGCTGTCGAGTTTTTCCAGCACACGATCGTAAATGTCGGCAGCCAGACCGTGCAGCGCTTTGTCACCGGGGCGGGTAGACGAGGCGACGGATTTTTGCAGCACCGGAATGTCGTCGTCGACGATATCGGTAAGCACCGGCGCGTCCAGCGGCGCGCGATCACCGAAGCCCACCGCACCGACGCGATGTTTTTTTAACAGGGTATCGACTTTTTGCAGCAGCGCTTCTTGAGTTTCTTTTTTGGTGGCCAAATTAGCTACTCAATTTATGAGATTTAATCGGGTAACCGCGATCGCGATAGAAACTGTAGCGTTCCCTTGCCGCGAGGCGGTCGTTTTCGTCCAGGCTCACCACTTCGATTAATCGCTGAAAACGGCTGAAGAAGGGCGGCCATTCATTACGCAAATTTACTAGCACATCGTCGTGCGCTAAATCTTCACCGCGATGGTCGATGATGATCGGCGTTTCGATTGCGATTTCGGTTCCCGCCACCGCATGCGGCAGAAAACCGATCGCCGACGCGGTCCATAGCATGTTGTCGAGCTTGGTCGACGTACTCGAATCTGGTGTGAATACCAACACCTTGAGCTTGCGCTCATAGGCTTTGGCGACAAGTTGGCACACGGTGTGCAGCTTGTCATTGACGTGGGTGTAGAAATCGATTTGAGTCACGGGGAACTACAAAGGATGAGGGATGAAGGCGGAAGGATGAAGAAACAAACTATTCCACACACACTTCTTTCCAATTGGCGACGCTAGTGCACAAGCCCTGCGCAAACCGAGTTTTTTTTCATCCTTCATCCTTCCGCCTTCATCCTTGCTTTCAACGCCTTCATCCTTAGGTTTTATCTAGCTCTCGCCATCAAAAAATGGCATAACAACCCCACCGGCCGCCCGGTCGAGCCTTTTTCGCGACCGGATTTATACGCGGTGCCCGCGACATCCAAGTGCGCCCAATCGAATTTCTTCGCGAAGCGCGCAAGAAAACAGGCGGCAGTGATGCTGCCCGCCGGACGCCCGCCGATGTTCGCCATGTCGGCAAAATTGCTGCGCAATTGTTCTTGATAATCGTCCCATAGCGGCATATGCCACACGCGATCGTGCGCCGCGTCGCCGGCTTTGATCATTTCTTGCGCGAGTGAATCTTTGTTCGAATACATGCCCGATGCGATGGTGCCTAGCGCAACGACACACGCGCCGGTCAGCGTTGCGATATCGACTACGGCACTCGGCTGGTAACGCTCCGCATAGGTGAGCGCGTCGCACAAAATCAAACGGCCTTCGGCGTCGGTATTTAATATCTCAATCGTTTGGCCTGACATACTTTTCACGATGTCGCCGGGGCGCGTCGCGGCGCCGTCGGGCATATTTTCGCAGGAGGGAACTAGGCCGACAACATTCAGCGGTAACTTCATTAGCGCAATCGCTTTCATCGTGCCGAGCACGCTGCCTGCGCCGCTCATGTCGTATTTCATTTCGTCCATATCCGGCGCCGGCTTGATGGAGATGCCGCCGGTGTCGAAGGTGATGCCTTTGCCGACCAGCACCGCGGGCTTGTCACCTTTTTTGCCGCCGTTGTGTTGAAGAATAATGAATTTCGGCGGATTGCGGCTACCTTTGGAAACTGACAAAAATGACCCCATGCCGAGTTTTTCCATGTCCTTTTGTTCCAGTACCTCGACTTTGAGGCCATGGGACTTCGCTATTTTTCGCGCTGCGTCGGCCAGGAAGGCGGGCGTGCAAACGTTCGGCGGCGTGTTGCCTAAATCTTTCGCTAAAGCGATGCCCTCAGCCATCGCCGCGCCGGCGCGCAGACCGGCGTCGGCTCCGGTTTGCTCGGCCTTGGCGTTTACCGCGAGAGCAATGTGTTTAAGCTTTGCTTGTTGGCGGTCCGGCGTGCCTTTGAAATTCTCAAAACGATAATTGCACTCACCACTGATCAAGGCGATGTGCTCGGATTTCCACGCCGCATCGCGGCCTTTGACGCCTATTTCCAGTAGGCACAGCGTCGCATCCACAGCGCCGGTTTGGCCTACGGCTCGCAACGCTGCGCGGATCGCTTCGCGATAGGCTTTGTCGCTGAGTTCCGCCTCTTTGCCAAGGCCAACGAGCAATATGCGCTCCGCCGCGACATTAGGCACGTGGTGCAGCAACAGCGTGGAACCCGCTTTGCCGCTCAAGTCGCCGCGTTTGAGAATCGCGCCGATATGTTGTTTCGATGCCTTGTCCAGCGCTGCGGCACTGGCCGACAGCTTGGCGGTTTCATAAACGCCGACGACCACGCAAGCGGTCTTGGCTTTTTCCGGGCTTAAACTTTTTGTGCTAAATTCCAACTTCTGCTCCTTGTTTGGCGGCGTTAACGTAATTCCCCGATTATCCCTATTGTGCTAACGAAAAGTCAAAGCGCGTTTCAATCATGATTTTCGGCCGCAGCCTGATTCGAGAGTTCGGCCAGGTGGCGTTGACCGTTGGCGCGGTGCTTCTCGCCATCACATTTACGACGCAAATTATCCGCTTGCTAGGCAAAGCCGCCGGCGGGAGTTTGCCGGCGGATGCGGTGATGGTGATGCTCGGTTTCGGCGCGCTGAATTATTTGCCGGTCGTTATTTCGTTGACTTTGTTTATCGCAGTCCTGTTAACTTTATCGCGTTGTTATCGCGATTCGGAGATGGTGGTGTGGTTTGCGAACGGAAAGAGCCTGGTCGATTTCGTTCGCCCGGTGTTTATGTTTGCGTTACCGCTGGTGTTAACGGTAGCTGGCTTGAGTTTGTTTCTTTCCCCGTGGGCGTTGAAGCAAAGCGCGGAATACGCCAACCGGCTCGATGCACGCAGCGACGTATCGCGAATTTCGTCAGGGGTGTTCCGTGAATCGAAAAATGCCGACCGCGTATTTTTTGTCGAGAGCGTCGATTTGCAAAGCAATAAAATCGAAAATATCTTCGTGCAGTCGGTGCAGCATCAAAAACTCGGCGTGATCGTCGCGGAAAAAGGGTTTCAAGAAATCCACGGCAATGGCGATAAATTCATTGTTCTCCAAAATGGCCGCCGTTACGAAGGCACGCCGGGGCAAGCCGATTACCGCATGGTGGATTTTGAGCGTTACGCAATGCGCATCGAAAGCAAAACCAAGCCGACCGGCGCACCCAGCGCGAAAACGATGTCGCCGCAAGATATTCTGAAGGAGCCCACGCCCGAGCGATTCGCCGAACTGCATTGGCGCATCGGCTTGCCGGTCAGTGTGCTGATCCTCGCGCTGCTCGCTATTCCGCTGAGCTACGTGAATCCGCGCGCCGGTCGTTCGGCGAATCTGATCCTGGCGATCTTGATCTACATGACGTATAGCAATTTGATGAGTATCGCCCAGGCATGGGTCGCGCAAGGAAAATTATCGCCCATCGTGGGCCTTTGGCCGGTCCATGCATTGATGGCGATTATCCTTGTCGCGATGTTTTATCGCAGGCTCAATAGCCGCAGAACGTGGCGTTGGTCGCTTTCGCCGTGATTAAGCCCATTTGCTCTTTAGGGACATTCTAGTTTATCCTTAGCGCCCTTCGCGGTTGAACTTGATCCGCGGAATATTCGGAGAGGTGGATGAGCGGTTTAAGTCGCACGCCTGGAAAGCGTGTTTAGGTTAATTCCTAACGCGGGTTCGAATCCCGCCCTCTCCGCCAGATGACATCCCGGGCAGGCTTCATGACTTGTCGCGTTTCCCTCCGCTAAAAAAATAAGGCAAAAAAAAGCCGACTGCCTTGGTGGGCAATCGGCTGACCTGTCAATCGAACTTAGATGTTCTTCGCGCCCATTTCTTTGGCAATGTAATCCGCCTGGCGGATTGCCAAGGCCACGATGGTGAGCGTTGGATTTTCCGCCGCGCTGGTGGTGAATTGGCTGCCGTCGGAGACGAACAGGTTTTTGATATCGTGGCTTTGACCGAACTTGTTCACCACGCCGTCTTTGGCATTCGCGCTTTGCCGTGCCGTGCCCATGTTGTGAGTGGATGGGAACGGGCCACGGGAGATCACTTTGCGTGCACCAGCCGCTTCGTAAATCGCACGGCCACGCTGTTTGGCGTGTTCGCGCATCGCGGTGTCGTTCGGATGATCCACGTAGTGCGTTATGGAAACCGGCATGCCGTATTGATCCTTCAACGTCGGATGCAGCGTGACGCGGTTGGTTTCCTGCGGCATATCTTCGCCGACCAGCCACATACCGGCGGCGTTGCGATAATTCT
>JANOGO010000015.1:0-16268 GCA_031406045.1 Pseudomonadota bacterium | reverse complement strand
GCCGGTCTGCGAGCTCGAGTTCGAGCTGAAGCGCGGGCCGGTGGCGGCGTTGCTCGGGCTGGCCGCGCGCTGGCTGCTGCGGCATCGCCTGTGGCTGGCAACGCCATCGCGCCCGGACCATTCGCCTCGCAAATGAATCGCGCCGCCCGCGATCACGCCGATGACGTCGCCGCGCGAACACCGATGGGCCGCATCGGCCGCGATGAAGATATGGCCGGCGCTGCGATTTATCTCGCGTCCCGCGCCGGCGATTACGTCGTCGGCGAAACCATTGCTGTCGATGGCGGCATTGCTTACGCCAGTCTTAATGCTGGGCCGAGTTGATGAATCTAAATCGCGATTTGAATTAGTGCAGGAAAATGAGTGTTTTAGGCGATATGCCTGAAGAACCGCATGGATACTGGGTCTTAGCCATACGTCCAAAGCGGGTGGAGTAATGACTTTAAGGTAGGGTAGATCAAGGCGCTTCGCGCCGGATCCACCATAAAAATAAAAAATCACTCTAAATCCATTCCGTGAATAGACTCAGGCTCCGACTCACCCCACGCCAAATCATACCAACCCTTACCCACCGCGTTCTCAAACGAAGAAAATTGCCAATCCCTAACCTGCGACACATATCCATGCTTAACAGGATTGAAAAAGATGTAATCAATGTGCCGCCGCCAATCTTCCTCATCGCGAATTTGATGCTCCCAAAAACGATGTTGCCAAAGCGAACTTTGATTTTTTTGCTTCCGGCGATCGCTTAACATTTTGGGAACGTTCAATCGCGGACCACAGCGCTGTGTGACGATAGTTTTGATGATACGCCAGCGCGACGAGAAATCCGCGTCGCCATCGGGAAGTGTCCAGATGCAATGAATATGATCCGGTAACAAAACCCACGCATCGATTTGGAAAGGCATTGTCAAGCGCACGCGATCAATACCTTCGCGCAATGCGGCGCGCACATCGGCATCGATTAAAAACGGTTGGCGAAGATGGGTGTTTACAGTGAAAAAATACGTCGCGCCCGGCGAACGCGCCCGTCGATATTCAGGCATCGGAAAATTTTACGACATCGCGTTTGCGATAACAAACCCAACAAAATGTAGGTCGGGGCAACCCGCCACACAATATCAACGTCGTTAGGTAATTTTTTCGCCAATGGCGGGTGGGACCCGCCCTACGGCTGCTAAACGAATTTGTACGGTCGCTTAGCTACCGCGAATGAGGGTCCATGTCGCGGTTGCGCCGGATAGAACGCTTTACAATTTGGACAGACAAGAGTTGTCGACGTGTTGTAGTTTCCCTGCAAAAAAATTTGTGCCTTTTTCGTACCGTAGCACGTGGGACACAAATAGTTATAGGGCTCGGAACAAGACCGAAGGATTCTGCCGCCAGCAATTGTCTGATGAATTTCGTAACCGTTAGGAAATAACTGGGTTGGCGGGAAAACGATATCTGCTGTAGGTTTGTATTGCTTAAACGCTTTAATCCAATTTTCCATTGCGGTGACAAAGCGGCCACCAGATTTTCTTGTAATTGAATGTCGGTCACTAATTTGTTTGAAAGCATCCTCTAGCCTGCCGCGCACTTTGACTTCAGGCTCATCCATGCTGATGCAAGGATAATCAGTAAGCGCACCGGGAAGATCTTTATACGAAACACCAGGGCCGAGAATTGGAATTGTCAAACGATCTAGCGCCCAAGCGGCTCCAAGTTCAAATAAAACCCATGTTGAGCGAACACTGTCTAGAGTGAGTAATGCGAATAAGACATCGCCATCTTGAAGTTCAGATTTGATCTGGGAAGCAATATTCTGCCCGAATTGAAGGGCGTGACCGGAAACTGACGAACAAAAAACGTCATCGGGCGATACGTAAAATGATTCTAAAATTATGTTTACTGTACATTCAGCGATCGCTTGATCAGTCTCTTTATGGCTGATAAAAAAACGTAGCCGATCTAATCCCAACTCAAAGCCCCACCCGTCTGATACTCAATCACTCTTGTCTCAAAGAAATTCTTCTCTTTCTTAAGATCAATCAATTCGCTCATCCATGGGAATGGGTTATTCGCACCGGGATAAAGTTGGTCGATGCCGATTTGTTGGCAGCGGCGGTTGGCGATGAATCGCAGGTATTCTTTGAACATCGGTGCGTTGAGACCGAGCACACCGCGGGGCATGGTGTCTTCGGCGTAGCGGTATTCGAGTTCGACGCCGCGCTGCATCAGCGCGCTGATTTCCTCACGGAATTCTTTGGTCCACAGATGGGGGTTTTCCATCTTGATGGTGTTGACTAAATCGATGCCGAAGCTGCAGTGCATGCTTTCATCACGCAAAATATATTGATACTGCTCGGCGGCGCCGGTCATTTTGTTTTGCCGGCCGAGCGCGAGGATTTGCACGAAGCCAACGTAGAAGAACAGGCCTTCCATGATGCAGGAAAACACGATCAGGCTCTTCAATAATTTTTGATCGTTCTCCGGCGTGCCGGTGGTGAAGTGTGGATCGGTCAGCGTGTTGATGAACGGAATCAGGAATTCATCTTTATCGCGAATACTGGCGACTTCATGGTAGGCGTTGAAAATTTCTGCTTCGTTGAGCCCTAAGCTTTCGACGATATATTGATAGGCGTGCGTGTGGATCGCTTCTTCGAACGCTTGGCGCAATAAGTATTGGCGGCACTCGGGCGCGGAGATGTGACGATAGGTGCCGAGCACGATGTTGTTCGCCGCGAGGGAATCGGCGGTGACGAAAAATCCCAGATTGCGTTTAACGACTAGCCGCTCATCTTCGGTTAAGCCCGCAGGATCTTTCCACAGTTGAATGTCGCGCTGCATATTGATTTCTTGCGGCATCCAATGATTGGCGCAGCCGGACAAATATTTTTCCCAAGCCCATTTATATTTAAACGGAACGAGTTGATTGACGTCCGCCGAGCCGTTGATGACGCGCTTGTCTTCGAGCTTAACGCGCTGCGCAATTTTTGGTGCAGCATCGGCCTGCGAGCCAATAACCATGCGGATCTCCGGCAAGGGTTCAGAAATGCGCGGGGTGTGCAGCGGGATGGGCATGATCGGCTGCATACGCAATTGTGGCGCCACCTCGTCTTCAAAACTAAGCATACTTCTTCTCCTTTTGTTCCGGCACCAAGGCCAGCGGTACCCGGTCATATTTTGTAAGAACGCCGGACTTGCGCTGCGCGGGAATTTCTAACATCGGCAGCGCGTCCCAATGATTGCAAGCGGGCTGATATTGCGCCACGAGTTGGCGCTCGAATAGCTGTAAATCATCCGCGGAAAAATGAGAGAGGCTTGCATGGGCGACGAGCAATTTATTCGGCGCGGCGGCATGCGCCGCCCAAGAATCAAGCGCGACTTGCTCTCCGAGTAAATCTTCATCGGCGAGATTGTTCGCGATGCCAAAATAAATCGGCTGGTACGGCACCGGCTGCCAATCGCGATTGGCAACGCACACGCAATAAAGCCCCGCAACATTTTCGGGGCGCCATTGCGCGAGCTTAACCGGATCGGTAAAGGTGATGGTTCCAAATTGCAGCGACATAAAATGCTCTCCTGGTTTAAACCAGTTTAGGCAGCGGGGATGCGCAATACCTGGCCCGGATAAATTTTATCGGGATGGCTCAGCATCGGTTTATTCGCCTCGAAAATCGCTGGATACTTCATCGGATCGCCATACACGGCCTTAGCGATTTTCGACAGCGTATCGCCGGACACTACGGTATGAAATGTCGCTTCGGGTTCCGGCGAGGCCACACCCATTTGATCGTTCACCGCGCTAACGCCTTCGACATTGCCGCAGCACAGAACGATCTTTTCTTTTGTTGTTTGATCGGGCGCCTGACCGAATACGCTCACCGTACCGGTCGCGCCGTCGAAGGTCACATTCAAATCATCCGCGCTGAGATTTTGCTTTTGAATATAAGATTTAATGCCATCGGCGGCTTGGCGATTAAGTTGATTTACTTTTTCCTGCGTCACCGGATCGCTCGGTTTTTTTTGCAACTCGACGGTTGCCGCTTGCGCTTCTTTGTGGCCGAACAGCTTCTCGCCTGCACCTTTGATAAAACTAAATAGTCCCATGTCGATCTCCTTTGTTTGTTTTCAGCCGTGGGTAAAACGGTTTCCTTGGGTGATTCGTTCGGTGGGTTACGGCGCGTTGCGCCTAACCCACCCTACATATTTATTTTTATTGGCACGCCTCACACTCAGGCTCATCAATCGCACAAAACTTCGGCGCCTCCATCTGTATCGTCGTTTCATCTAACGATGGCCCACCGGTGATGCTAGCCTTAGCAGAATGACCCGCCATTCCGCCATGCGTGGGGACAGAATTCAGTTCGCCGCCTTTACCGGTGGATTTCTCCGCCGAGGTTGCCGCCAACGTGCGCAGGTAATAAGTCGTTTTCAAACCGCGCTGCCACGCGAGCTTGTAGGTATCGTCCAATTTCTTGCCCGATGCACCGCCCATGTAAATATTCAGCGATTGCGCTTGGTCGATCCACTTTTGCCGGCGCGCCGCGCACTCGACGATCCAGCTCGGCTCGACTTCGAACGCCGTGGCGTATAACGCGCGCAATTCCGCCGGCGCGCGATCGATCTTGGCGAGGGAGCCGTCGAAATATTTAAGATCGGCAACCATGACTTCGTCCCACATGCCGAGGCGCTTTAAATCGCGCACCAGGTATTCATTTACGACCGTGAATTCGCCCGATAAGTTCGATTTAACGAACAGGTTTTGGTAGGTTGGCTCGATGCACGCCGACACGCCGATGATGTTGGCGATCGTCGCGGTGGGCGCAATGGCAATGCAATTGGAGTTACGCATGCCGTGGATTTTGATTCGCTCGCGCAGCTCGGTCCAATCCAACGCGCTGCTTTGTTCGACTTCAAGATAACCGCCGCGCTCTTCGCGCAGCAGATTTACCGAGTCTTGCGGCAAAATACCGCGATCCCACAATGAACCTTTGTAACTCGCGTAACGGCCGCGTTCTTCCGCCAATTCGGTGGAGGCCCAATAGGCATGATAGGCAATCATCTCCATGGATTTATCGGCGAAGTCGATCGCTGCCTCAGAGCTATAAGGCACGCGCATTTCGTGCAAACAATCCTGGAAACCCATGATGCCTAAACCGACCGGGCGATGGCGCAAATTAGAATCGCGCGCTTTTTTTACCGCGTAATAATTGATGTCGATGACGTTATCGAGCATGCGCATCGCGATCTTGATGGTGCGGCCGAGCTTTTCGAAATCGAGTTTGCCGTCGACCAAGTGATTCACTAAATTCACCGAACCCAAATTACACACGGCGATTTCCGTGTTGCTGGTATTGAGCGTAATTTCGGTGCAGAGATTCGAGCTATGCACCACGCCGACATGCTGCTGCGGCGAGCGGATATTGCACGGATCTTTAAACGTGATCCATGGATGACCGGTCTCGAACAACATCGACAGCATCTTGCGCCAGAGTTGTACGGCGGGAATTTTCTTAAACAGCTTTAATTCGCCCATCGCCGCTTTGGCTTCGTAACTCAAATAGGTTTCTTCGAATGCTTTACCGAATTTGTCATGCAGATCCGGGCAATCGGCGGGCGAGAATAAGCTCCAGTCTTGGTTTTCCATGACCCGCTTCATGAACAGATCGGGAATCCAGTTGGCGGTATTCATGTCGTGGGTACGGCGGCGGTCGTCACCGGTGTTCTTGCGCAGCTCGAGGAACTCTTCGATATCCAAGTGCCACGTTTCGAGATAGGTGCAGACCGCGCCTTTTCTTTTTCCGCCCTGATTCACGGCCACCGCAGTGTCGTTGACCACCTTCAAGAAGGGGACCACGCCTTGCGATTTGCCGTTCGTGCCTTTGATGTGTGAACCCAATGCGCGCACCGGCGTCCAGTCGTTACCCAAACCACCGGCCCATTTCGACAACAGCGCGTTTTCTTTGATCGCTTCGTAAATACCATCCAGATCATCGGCCACCGTTGTCAAATAACAACTCGACAATTGCGAATGCTGCGTACCGGCGTTGAACAGCGTCGGCGTCGATGACATGTAATCAAATGTCGACAAGATATTGTAAAACTCAATGGCACGGACTTCGCGATCGATTTCGTTGATCGCCAAACCCATCGCCACACGCATAAAGAAGGCCTGGGGCAGCTCAATATGTTGACCGTGTATATGGAGGAAATACCGGTCGTAGAGCGTTTGCAAGCCAAGATAACCAAATTTCAGATCGCGCTCCGCGTTGAGCGCGTTGCCCAGGCGTGTCAAATCGAAATCGCCGAGACGCTTATCGAGCAAATCGGCTTTGATCCCTTTATTGATGAAAGCCGGGAAATAAGTGGCGTAACGCACCGCCATTTCCGCGTGCGTCGCTTCGTCGCCTAACACTTCGTGGCGAATCGTGTGCAATAGCAAGCGAGCGGTCACTAATGAATAGGCGGGATCTTGTTCGATCAACTGGCGCGCGGACAGAATCGCCGATTTATACACTTCGCCTTCCGGCACGCCGTCGTACAAATCTTTCACCAAGGATTCGAGAATTTTGTCCGGCTCGACTTCGCTAAGCCCTTCCGCGCTTTCCGCGATCAATTCCGCCAAGCGCGCCATGTCCAACGGCACGCGCTGATCTTTGACGATCATCGTCAGCGCGGTTTCAACGATCGGTTGCTGGGCTTTTTGCTGTGCGCGCATCTTCGCTCGCTCTTCGCGGTACAACACGTAGGAGCGCGCGACTTCGTGTTCGCCGGAGCGCATTAACGCGAGTTCGACTTGGTCCTGAATATCTTCGATATGCACCGTGCCACCGCCCGGTTGGCGGCGCATTAAGGCGTTGACCACTTGGTCGGTCAGTTGAGCGACGATCTCGCGCACGCGCGCCGAGGCAGCGCCTTGGCCACCGTTGATGGCTAAGAATGCTTTCGTTACGGCGATGGAAATCTTGGCCGGCTCGAACGCCACTACAGACCCGTTGCGACGGACGACTTTAAACAAAGAATAACGCTCGTCAGCCACGTCCTGACCTTGCGGAATCGAAAATAACGGCGCAGCAGCAGGACGAGAAGGATCGGTTGCAATTTGCATTAGTGCTCCTCGGATTTTTATCGGTTTGTAAACAAACAACAATTCGCTTTCTATGCATAAGTTATGCACAGCCTATACAGGCTATTTCCACAAGATATAGTGGTTTGGCATGCTCGGGAGGACTAATGGTAGGGGCGCGATAGGGCAATGTCAAGACAAATTGTGCGTGTTTGTAAATTCCGCAACAATCCAACAATTCTAATCTAACTATCTGAAATTATGGAATAAAATTGACGGCATCGTGACCAGTCGAAACACGGCCCGGGATCAGTCTTGCGGCCCGGTGAAATATCGGAATGCCCGACTACTGCTTGGATCGGATAATTAGCGAATAGCGCCGGAATGAGCCTTCCGAGTGCCCTGTATTGATGGTCGGTGAAAGGCAAATCGTCGCTGCCCTCGAGCTCAAGTCCGATGGAAAAATCGTTGCAGCGTTCGCGCCCGCGCCAATTTGAAAGCCCCGCGTGCCACGCGCGTTTGAGACACGAGACGAACTGAATCATTTCCCCGTCCCGGCGGATATAAAAATGCGATGAAACCTTGATATCCTGAATGGTTTGATAGTAAAGATGATCGGCGGGGTTCAGCGCATTGGTAAACAGCGCGGCGACGCCCGGTCCACCAAACTCGCCCGGTGGCAACGAAATGTTGTGGATGACTAGCAGATCGATAGTGGCGCCTTCCGGCCGGTCGTCGAAATTCGGTGATGCGATAAATCGCGCCTTAGCGAGAATTCCGCCACTATCCACGCACCAAGCATTACGCGACCTAGCCCCAAGCCCCAAGACCCTAGCCCCTACTCAATGGCGAGCCGTTCCATCCGGTAACGCAACGCCCGAAAAGTGATACCAAGTACTTTCGCTGCGGCAGTTTTATTGAAACGGGTTTTTTCCAGCGCTGCCATGATCGCCTCGCGCTCGAGTTTATCGAGATATTCCTGTAGCGGTAATTCGCCCGTTGCAGGCAATGGTGCATGCGAACCGGTCGTGACCAGCTCGGGCACTTCCGGCGCCGCGTGCTCGGACAAATACAAGTCGTTGCGGCGGATGGTCGCATCGTTGCATAACGCTAATGCACGTTCCAGCACATTTTCCAATTCGCGCACATTGCCAGGGAAATCGTATTGCTTTAGCGCGTCGATGGCTTCCCCCGCCAATACCGGTAAGGGGACTTCCATCTCGCGTGCCAAGCGTTCCAGCAGCGCTTGGGCAATTTGCGGCACGTCGTCGGGCATTTCGCGCAGCGCCGGCATGCGCAATTCGATGACGTTTAGCCGATAATAGAGATCTTGGCGGAACTGATTATTCTGCACGCGCTCGGCGAGATTTTGATGGGTGGCACTGACGATGCGAACGTTGACATTTTCTTCGCTGGTCTCACCGACACGGCGTACTTTCTTTTCCTGAATCACCCGCAGCAACTTAACTTGCATTTGCAGCGGCAAATCAGCCACTTCGTCCAGAAACAAGGTTCCGGCCTGCGCCGCCTGAAAGAAACCTTCTTTGTCCTGATTCGCGCCGGTGAACGCGCCTTTGCGATAACCGAAAAATTCGCTTTCCATTAAATTCTCGGGGATCGCACCGCAATTGACCGCCACAAACGGGCCATCACCGCGCGCGCTCTTGGCGTGAATCGAACGCGCCGCGACTTCTTTGCCGCTGCCCGACTCGCCGGTGATGTAAACCGGCGCTTGGCTGCGCGCCAAGCGATCGATCATTTCGCGGGCATGACGGATATGTTTCGAATCGCCCACCAAGGTCGGCCCGCTTTCGACAACGGCTGATCCTGGCGATTTTTTTCCGTTGGCCGGGGTTTGCGGCAACTTCAGCGCAACCCTCACCAAATCGCGCAATTGCTGCAGCGATACCGGTTTCGCCAAATAATCGAATGCGCCGGCTTTCAGTGCGGCAACCGCATTCTCGGCGCTGCCATGGGCGGTGATCACTGCGACCGGCGTGCCGGGATAAGATTTCCCGATATGCGTCAGCAGTTCCAACCCGAGCCCGTCGGGAAGCTGCATGTCGCTCAGGCACAAATCGTATTGCCCCGTTTCCAAACGCTGATAAGCTTCTTTCAGATCACCTGCCGTGGCCGTCTCCAAGCCCATGCGCATCAGCGTCATCTCCAGCAAATCTCGAATATCGGCTTCGTCGTCGACGATCAACACACGGCGGGCGGTCATGGCTCACTCCGAATTAACACACGAAAATGGGCGCCGGGCGCCAACTCAACATAATCAAGCGACGCATTATTCGCTTCCGCCAATTCCCGTGCGATATAAAGGCCAAGGCCGGTGCCCTGGCTTTCTGTCGTGAAAAAAGGTTCGAACAAACGCGTGAGCATATCCACCGGCACACCGGGGCCGTCATCCATAATGTCCAGTTGCAGGGTGCCGGGCTGAGGCGAGCGATTCAAACACACCCGGACACTTCCCGTTGCCATTTTGCAGTGGCGCAGCGCATTGCGTGTCAGATTCCATAATATCTGATGCAAGTGATTAGGATCGAAATATAGCGTTCCTCGCACGTTTAACTCAAGGGAAATAATTTCCGGCGCCACTTTTTCTACTTGCCGCAATTGCTCGATAAAGCCTTCTAAGTAGGTTTGCGCTTCCAGCTCCTCCGGTTTGGCGCGGTCGGAGCGATTTAATTCCAGCACGTCACTGACCATGCGGCCCAAGCGCTGCGAATTTTCGCGGATGATGCGGCAGAGCTTTTGTCCGGTAGCATCCAATTCGCTTTCCTGCAGCAATTCGGTCGCGTGGCTAATCGACGACAGAGGATTGCGAATCTCGTGGGCGATATTGCCGGTTAAGCGCCCCAGCGCGGCGAGCTTGATCTGCCGCGCCTGTGCTTGTTCTTGAGCCAGGTCCTCCAAAAAAATCACGGTGCCCTGGATGGATTGATCGCCGATCGGCACAAAGCGCACGCGCATTTGTTTGATCGCGACCGGCGAGCGCATCAGCATAAACCGATTGGTCGGATTGCTACGCCAGCCGGTGAGCCACTCGGCTAGTTCGGGGGAATATTCCTTCAGCTTCGGTTCGTCCAGCGCGATCGGCATCGGACCCAGTAGATCCTCTGTTTTACCGTTGCGCGTGCGGATGGCGCCGTTGTTATCGACGACGATTACGCCGTCCGCCATGTCGCGCAAAATCAATTCGTTGACCTGGGCCAAATTCGCCAAGTCGACGCCACGTTGTTCCGCGAGCTTCTCACTTTCCCGGGTGTATTGCGCCAGAGTATGCGCCAACCACGCCACGGCAAAATAACCGACGCTGAGCAAGCCGGTCTGCAAATATTGCGGCGGTTCGGCGAACGCAAACATGCGCATCGTTTCTTCCGTCAGCACGGCAAGGGTGGCGAGCGAAGCGTAGAACATCGCCAAGCGGCCGCGTCCGATCAGCCCCCCCGCCGCAAGCGTCACGAACAACATCAATTCCAAGCCATTGCCGATGCCGCCGCTGGCGTAAATCATCAGTGTGATGAACAGCGTATCGGTGATTAACGTGAATGCGAGTTGGATCAAGAATACCGGCCAGCGCCAAGTGGACGCGACCAATCCCATCAGCGCCGTTAGCGCCGAGGCCAAACAGGCGGCATAAAACAAATCTTGGTATTCGGCCGCGGCGAGCGCCCGATCTTTCGAATACCAAGTGAGAATGCCCAGCACCAGGCCGACGATGAGCCGATAGATATTAAAGTAGGTTAGGGATCGCCAATAGGAATTGGGCGGGATTCGGGCAAGTTCACGATTGTCCAAGCGCTGAACCAGGCTTTCGAACGCAGCGTTGGCGAACGATCGGATCACTTGTTGTGCATCAGGCGATGTTCGTTACTGCAGAAATAATTACCTTTGGACAAAGTGGACTCGCTGACGGGCATATGCACGCCGCAGTGGGCGCACTTCACCATGTCCTCGTTGGATTTGACCGATTCGGCCTGTTTAATTCCGCGCTCACCGCGTCGCGCGTAACTTTTGATGATGGCGTAAGCAATGACGCCAAGAACCAACAACAGAATAAGTTTATTCAAATTTTCTCATCAATTGGCCTGGTCGGGGTGAGAGGATTCGAACCTCCGACTCCTGCGTCCCGAACGCAGTACTCTACCAGGCTGAGCTACACCCCGTTTAATCATCGCCGCAGCGCTAATAATTCCTCACGACGGCAAATTCGCACAATTTTAGCAAACATTCGCGGTAATTAGAATTCGGAATTGCATTTAACGCGAGTTTTGCCGCATCGGCCTCGCGCGTTGCACACTGTTTCACATAGTCCAGCGCACCCGCATCATTGACGATCCGGACGATTTCGGGCAGCGCGACGCGCCCACCCTCCTTGATCGCTTGGCGAATCAACTCACGATCCGCCGCACTCGCACCGGCCATCGCACGAATCAGCGGCAGCGTGACTTTGCCTTGCGCCAAATCGTCGCCGACGTTTTTTCCGGTGCGATCGATATCGCCGGAATAATCTAGCACATCGTCAATTAACTGAAACGCGAGGCCCAGATGCAAACCGTAGTCGGCCAGCGCTTGCTCTTGCGCCGTCGTCGCGCCGGCGACGATGCCGCCCAAGCGCGCCGCCGCTTGAAATAATTCCGCCGTCTTAAAGCGAATGACACGAAAATATCGATCTTCGTCCGTATCCGGATCGTTGGCGTTGAGCAACTGCAACACCTCGCCCTCGGCAATCGTATTGGTGGTATCGGCCAATACTTGCATCACGCGCATATTATTGAGCGCGACCATCATCTGAAACGAACGCGAATAAAGAAAATCGCCGACCAGCACGCTCGCGGCATTACCGAACAACGTATTCGCCGTTTCCCGGCCGCGACGTAGATCAGATTCGTCGACGACATCATCATGCAACAACGTCGCGGTGTGGATAAATTCCACAATCGCCGCCAATTCATGCTGATCGCGGCCGCGATAGCCCAACGCGCCGGCCGCCAGCAGCACCAGCGCCGGTCGCATGCGCTTGCCGCCGGCGCCGATGATATATTCGGCGACTTGCGTGATGAGCGCGACGTCCGAATGCAACCGCTGGCGAATCACGTCGTCAACGATTTTCATATCGGCGGCTAACAATTGCCGTAAATTTTCTATAGCGAACATGGAGCGGGCAAGCAGGAGCGGCGAGGAGTTAGAATAAGTTTTAACAACGATTTCCAACCGAAGTTTATAGATTTACAAGCACTTTGACTAGACCGGCGGTCTTTAGTAAAATGCTGAGTTAGCCAATTCGGCCTATTCGATTCTTAAGGTTTTACCATGTACGCAGTAATTAAAACCGGCGGCAAGCAATACCGCGTTGTGGCGGGCGACAAACTCAAGGTAGAAACGATTGTTGCCGATGTCGGCGCGAGCGTAACGCTGTCAGACGTCTTGATGGTTGCAGCCAACGATCAGATCATGGTCGGCACACCTCTGCTATCCGGCGCCAGCGTTAGCGCCACCGTCGTGTCGCAAGGCCGCCACGACAAGGTTAAGATTTTCAAGATGCGCCGCCGCAAGCATTATCAAAAGCACCAAGGCCATCGGCAAAATTATTCGGAAATTTTTATTACCGCGATTAGCGATGGCGCCGGCAACACCGTTGCCAGCGAAACCGCGCCGGTGATTAAGACTAAGCCCGATGAGTTGACCAAGATCGAGGGCATCGGCCCGAAAATCGCTGTGGTGCTCAATACCAACGGCATCACGACGTTCGCGCAATTGGCGGCGGCAGATCCGGCAGCAATGCAAGAGATGCTGAAAAAATCCGGTGGCCGTTTCAATATAGCGAAACCGGATACTTGGCCGCAGCAAGCGGAACTCGCAGCGGCCGGCAATTGGGAAGGGTTCAAGAAGCTGCAGGATGAGCTTCACGGCGGAATAAGGAAATAGGAGTCAGACATGGCACACAAAAAAGCAGGCGGCAGTTCCCGTAACGGTCGCGATTCGGAATCAAAGCGCCTCGGCATTAAAGTTTATGGCGGCGAAATCATTCCGGCGGGCAGCATAATCGTGCGCCAGCGCGGCACGGAATTTCACCCCGGCGATAACGTCGGTATCGGTAAAGATCACACCTTGTTTGCAAAAGTCGACGGAACGGTCGAGTACCGCGTCAAGGGCGCAGCGAAACGCCGCATGGTGAGCGTCACGCCCGCGTAAAAAAGCTTTACGCGAAGGACTGAAAGCCCTGTCGCTGACGGGGCTTTTGTTTTTGTAGTATCGCAATTTACAATATGTATTGCCAGGCACCACATGAATACTGGCCTCTGGCAATGCATGGCCTGGAAGCCGCACCAATACTGCCTCTCCAGGCACCTAAAGGTATCAAATGAAGTTTGTTGACGAAGCAAGTATCGAAGTTCTGGCCGGCAATGGCGGCAATGGTTCCGCCAGTATGCGGCGGGAGAAATTTATTCCGTTCGGCGGGCCCGACGGCGGCGACGGCGGCCGCGGCGGCAGCATTTACGCCATCGCCGATCGAAACATCAACACGCTGATCGATTATCGCTACGCGCGCATCCACCGCGCCAAGCACGGCGAAAATGGCCGCGGCGCCGATTGCTACGGCAAAGGCGGCGACGACATCGAGTTGCGCGTGCCGGTCGGCACCACCTTCAGCGACAAAGAAAGCGGCGAACCGATCGCCGATCTCGCCAAGCACGGTGAGCGCGCGCTGATTGCCAAGGGCGGCAAAGGCGGCCTTGGCAACATTCATTTCAAATCCAGCACCAACCGCGCGCCGCGCCAATTCACGCCGGGCGAGCCGGGCGAGCATAAAGAACTCAAGCTCGAATTAAAAGTGCTGGCCGACGTAGGTTTGCTCGGTATGCCGAACGCCGGTAAATCGACTTTCATCCGCGCCGTGTCTGCCGCGCGGCCGAAAGTGGCGGACTATCCGTTCACGACATTGCAGCCGAATCTAGGCGTGGTGCGCGTCGATGAAGCGCGCAGCTTTGTCATCGCCGATATTCCCGGTTTGATCGAAGGCGCGGCGGAAGGCGCCGGGTTGGGACACCAATTTTTGCGCCACTTGCAGCGCACGCATTTGTTGCTACACATTCTCGACATGGCGCCGATTGACGACGGCGCCGATCCGAGCATTGAGGGCAAAGCGATCATCGGTGAGCTAAAAAAATATGACGAAGAATTATTTAAGAAACCGCGCTGGCTGGTGTTAAATAAAGTCGACATGCTCGACGATGCCGAAGCGGCGAAACAAACAAAAAAAATTCAGAAGGCACTCAAATATAAAGACCCGTGCTTTACCATTTCCGCGTTGACGGGCGCCGGCTGCAAAGCGTTGTGCTATGCGATCATGGATCATTTGGATCAGACGAAAACCGCCGACGTAGAATCCGACACGCAGCCATGAGCGCTGTCGTTCAACAATCGAAATGTATCGTCGTCAAAATTGGCAGTAGCCTGTTAACCAATAACGGCGCGGGCCTTGACCGTGATGCCATTGCCGGCTGGGTGGCGCAAATCGCCGCGTTAAAGTCGCTGGGCAAAGATGTATTGCTGGTTTCCAGCGGCGCGATCGCCGAAGGTTTGCAGCGCTTGGGTTGGAAACGCCGACCCCACGCGGTGCATGAATTGCAAGCGGCGGCGGCGGTCGGACAAATGGGATTGGTGCAAGTTTACGAATCCTGTTTTCGCGAGCACGGCCTCGCCACCGCGCAAATTTTGCTAACCCACGAAGACCTCGCCGAACGCAAACGCTATCTTAACGCGCGCTCGACGTTACGCACGCTGCTTGCGTTAAACGTCATTCCTGTCATCAACGAAAACGATACGGTGGTCACCGACGAAATTAAATTCGGCGATAACGATACGCTCGGTGCGCTGGTCACGAACTTAGTCGAAGCGGACGCGATGATTATCCTCACCGATCAGCCGGGTCTTTACACCGCCGATCCGCGCAAAGATCCGAGCGCGACGTTGATACGGCAAGCGCAAGCCGGCGCGCCAGAATTGGAGAACATGGCCGGCGGCGCCGGCAGCCACATCGGCAGCGGCGGCATGCTTACCAAAGTCATCGCCGCAAAACGCGCCGCACGCAGCGGCGCCCACACGGTCATCGTCTCCGGCCGCGAACCGAATGTTTTGCTGCGCTTAGCGCAAGGCGAAGCGCTCGGCACAACGCTGCTCGCGGAAACGCCAACGCTAGCCGCGCGTAAACAATGGCTCGCCGATCATCTGCAGGTGCGCGGAAAAATTTCGTTGGACGCCGGCGCCGTTAAAGCACTCGCACAAGAAGGCAAAAGCTTATTGCCGATCGGCGCGATCGCATTGAGCGGCGAATTCGAACGCGGCGCCGTCGTTGCTTGCATCGATAGCAACGGCAAAGAAATCGCGCGTGGCTTAATTAACTACAGCGCCGACGAAACGCGAAAAATTTTGCGTAAGCCGAGTAGCGAGATTGAAACGATATTGGGTTATGTCGACGAACTCGAACTCATACATCGTGATAATTTGGTATTGCTTTAAAATCTAGTCGACAGAGGTTGTTTTGATCCCGAAGTAACGAGGTCGACCGAGGGTGTGTAAAAACGTCGTTGGAAAATCACATCGGTAAAATCGACCTCACAGAATCGCGTATACGCGATGATCGTCGACCCGCGACGGGTTTGAGATACCTTCTTTTTGTCGTGCCGAGAAAATTTTTAGAGTTTTTACACACCCTCGACCCATTGTGTAAATTCACCCGCTGCTAAGCGAACTCAAAGTTTGCAACGCAAAGCTGACGTTCAACCATTAAGCTCGCTTGCTTCAAGAAACTTTCCTGAAAGGCCGCAGACCTTCTCGGCGTCAAGTGCGGCGCCTGGGTCGGCGATTCTTGCCGATCCCTTAAACTGTTAAGGATAAAGATTTGACTCTGAGCTTATCGGCTCTCCAAACAGCCCAGGTATCAAGCACTGCTTGAGAGCTTTATTCATGCTCTTTAAGATAGGAGGCAATACTAGAATGATTCGTCCGGTTGGCCCACATTAGTGCGGTGAAGCCATTACGTTCACGAGCTTTTGTATCCGCACCATTTTCAACCAAGATTTTCACCACGGGAAGGTGCCCGCGAAAGGTACCAAAGTGAAGTGGAGTGAAGCCATTATTATCTTTAGCATCAATAGGTGCTCCTGCCTTGATAAGTATCCTTGCAAGAGTGACGCGATCTTCTTGT
>JANOGO010000057.1:0-10504 GCA_031406045.1 Pseudomonadota bacterium | reverse complement strand
TCGTCTCGCTCACGTCGACTCAGCTTGCAGTTTTTAAACAGGTCGTCGCGGCCGAAAACATCCTCGTATTCGTTAAACAGTGCATTCCCCATCAGGGGCACACACTGCCCCTTCAGGCAAGCTGCAACAACGGCATTTGCCGTTCCCGTGCCAAGACAGGCGCCAACTAACACATTAGTATCAACAACGATCCTCATATCAAATGGTAGCACTTCTGCCACCACATTTAAAGTCGCGTCACCTCGAACGGCAGCAATTTATCCGCTTGTTGGACACGGAGGTCCGCTTTGGGCAAATGTACAATGTTGTCGTGAATGTCCGCAATGCTGCGGACAGTACGCTCCGATGTGCGGTGCATCAGTCGGGTTATGGCCGCTCTTGAGCAGCGCCCGAGAATTTCAGCGCGCCGTTTCAATTGTGTTTTGCCGCTCAGAAAAATTTGTCGCCAATGAAATCTAAATTTACCGCTCAACAATACCTCGCGAATTCACGGTTAACGACCTATGCCGTGAAACCTCGTTGTTGAAGATGCGCCCATGCTTAACATGGGCGCTCATCAACGATTACGCTTTCGCGCTCGGGCGCGCCGATACGGCGTCGTACCAGCGCCGTAGGTGCTTACATTCCGGCGGTATGTCGAGGTCGGTCCATTTACCGAAATCGATCGCGCAAAGCGTCGTCGCATCGGCAATGGTGTAGCGGGTGCCTGCGACGAACTCGTTGTTGGCAAGCTGGGCGTCAAATTTTCGATAGAACCTACCGAGGCGGGCTTTGGCGCGTTCGACCAGATACGGATGCTGCTGAATCGCCTCGGCGGAGCCGGGCAATCCGCGATCGGCGAAGGATGGATGGGTATTGCGAAACAATTCCGAGGCGGCGAGCATGCCTTCCTCGTTGGCACGCTTCTCCCACATTTCGACGATGGCCTTGTCCTTGGCGTCGGTGCCCATCAGCGGCGGATTGGGATGAAGTTCCTCGAAATAGCGGGCGATCGCCATGGCTTCGCCGATTAAGGTGCCGTCATCCAGCTCCAGCACGGGCACCATGGCATGGGGATACTTTTCGACATAGGACGGTTTGAGTTTGAGATTGTCGCCACCGACTTCTTCGAGCGGAATTTGCAGGCCTTTCTCGGCCAAGTAAATGTGCAGCCGCCGTGGGTTCGGGGCAATATGCCAATCGTAGATTTTCATGTGATCCTCCTTAGTTTAAATTGAATGACGCCAACGCAATTAGGAAGTGAGCCCCTTCCTTTGTTTTGCTGACTCAAACTATAGCCTCGGTTCCGGCGGGTCGTCAATGGCGCAAATGATGAATTGCAATCCTTTGCCATCAGCGGCGACGGTCTACTTTTAACCCGTCCTCTAGCCGATCATTCGACCCGACTTGTGCGACACTAGTGAACCTAACTTAAACGCATCACGAGGCCGATGACCGATACCCCAATCTACACGCCGCTAAATGTCTGGACCTGGAACAAAGAAAACGGCGGCAAATTTGCCAACATCAACCGTCCGATCGCGGGCGCGACGCATGACAAGGATCTCCCGGTCGGCCGCCATCCGCTTCAGCTCTATTCGCTTGCCACGCCCAATGGCGTCAAGGTCACCGTGATGCTGGAAGAGTTGCTTGCGCTCGGTCATAGCGGCGCCGAATATGACGCGTGGCTAATCCGCATCAACGACGGCGATCAGTTCGGCAGCGGCTTTGTGGCCGCTAACCCCAACTCCAAAATACCGGCCCTGATGGACCGTAGCGCGTCGACGCCGATCCGAGTGTTTGAGTCTGGCGCTATCCTGGTCCATTTGGCGGAGAAGTTTGGGGCCTTTATGCCGACTTCCGGCCCAGGTCGCGCCGCGTGCTGGTCATGGCTGTTCTGGCAGATGGGCAGCGCGCCCTATTTAGGCGGCGGGTTTGGCCATTTCTACGCCTACGCACCCACTAAGATCGAATACGCGATCGACCGCTTCGCCATGGAGGTCAAGCGTCAACTCGATGTGCTCGACCGGCATTTGGCCGACAACGAATACATGGTGGGCGCCGACTATACGATTGCCGACATCGCCATTTGGCCCTGGTATGGCGCGCTTGCCAAAGGTTTGCTTTACGAGGCGGGCGAGTTTCTACAGGTTAGCGCGTATAAGAACGTGCAACGCTGGACCGATCTCATCGCGGCGCGCCCCGCTGTACGACGCGGGCGCATGGTCAACCGCGCCTGGGGCGAGCCGGCCAGCCAGTTACACGAACGCCATGACGCCAATGACTTCGACACCAAGACACAGGACAAAACTTCGTCGAGTTGAAAAAGGATGCGACTGCTGAGTGAGCGGTTTTCGAGCATGCTGTTACTGGCGAAAAAATAGAGGAATAATTCATGAAGGTTGCGAGTATCGAAACGCTTTCCTGCGACGCTGGGTGGCGCAATTATCATTACGTCAAGCTAACCACCGATAGCGGCATTGTCGGTTGGAGTGAGTTCGACGAGGGTTTTGGCGCACCGGGTGTGAGCGCGGTGATTCAGCGCCTCGCGCCGCGCGTCGTTGGCCAAATGGTCGGCGAGCACGAACGCATTTATTCCGAATTGTATTGTGCGACGCGCCCCGCTGCCGGCGGCATTGTAGCCTTGGCCATGGGCGCGATCGAAAATGCGTTGCTCGACGCGAAAGCGAAAGGCCTCGGCGTGCCGGTGTATGAATTACTCGGCGGCAAGATTCGCGATCGCATTCGCGTTTATTGGTCACACTGCGCGACTTGGCGCATCAATCATCCGACGCATTATCCGCCGGCGATCACCGATCTCGATGGTGTCAAAGCGATTGGCCGCGAAGTGCGCGACAAAGGTTTTGGCGCATTGAAAACGAACATCTTCACCTACGATGCCGATAAGAAAAATGTGCGCGGTTGGCGGCCGGGTTTCGGCGTGCCGTTTGAGCCGGGCATCAACGTCGAGCGCAATGTGATCGCCGGCCTCGTTATGCATTTAGAAGCGCTGCGCGACGGCGCCGGGCCGAATGTCGACATCCTGCTCGATCTAAATTTCAATGCGAAGACCGAAGGTTATCTCAAAATTTTACGCGCGATTGCACATCTGGATTTATTCTGGGTCGAAATCGATAGCTACAATCCGCAAGCGCTGAGCTATATCCGTCAGCACAGCCCGCATCCGATTAGCTCGTGCGAGACCTTGCTCGGGCTACGCGAGTTCCTGCCATATTTTCGCGAACAAGCGATGGACGTTGCGATCATCGACACGCCGTGGAACGGCGTGTGGCAATCGATGAAAATCGCGGCGAGCGCCGAAGCGCATGAAGTCAACGTCGCGCCGCATAATTTTTACGGACACTTATGCACGATGATGAACGCGCACTTTTCCACGGCAGTGCCGAATTTGCGGATTATGGAAACGGACATCGACCGCATCGCGTGGGATCATGAATTGGTTACCCACGTTCCGGACATCGTCGACGGATATTTGATTTTGTCCGATCGACCGGGCTGGGGCACCGAGCCGAACGAAGAAGCGATTCGCGCCCATCCGCCGAAAGGGCCGACCGGTTTATTGAGTTATGGCCGAAAAACCTAAGCAATATGCCTGGAGGCCCAGTATCCATGCGGCTTTCCGGGCATGCCGAATCTATCCGCGGTAGGTTCGGCCTCGGCGCAGGGCGCATTCATGCACCACGGTGGTTGAACGGTGCATAAATGCACCTTACGTGACTTAACGCTTGTTAATCGGGCTCATCAAATCCGATGACGTTTTCTTGGTTTGTTTTGCGACTTTCTTTTCTTTCGGTGACATCGCCGGTTGTTTCTTCGTTTCTTTGTTGCTTTGTCTAACTTTACCCATGATTGCGCTCCTCAAGATGCACCGGCAAATGCGCGGTACAATTTCAGTATAAGCCGATGGGCGAGTAACATACAGGCTTGTGCGGAAATTTCGTAGCGTTTCAACATTCACCACTTGTAAGAGGATAGCAATGGTTCATCGCATGCAGTTTTATATCGACGGCGCTTGGGTCGATCCCGTTACACCGAAAAGTCGCGCCGTTATCAATCCCGCCTCGGAGCAGCCGCTGTACGACATCGCGCTCGGTTCGGCCGCCGATGTCGATAAGGCCGTCGTGGCGGCACGCCGCGCGTTCGAGACATTTTCGCAAACTTCGCGCGACGAGCGCGTTGCATTGCTGACGCGCATCGTCGAAGTTTACAAATCGCGCATGAAAGATTTGGGCGCGGCGATCTCCGACGAGATGGGCGCGCCGCTGCCATTCGCCGAGAAATTTCAGGTCGGCGCCGGCATGGGCCATATCGTCGCGACGCTCGATATTCTGAAAACTTATGATTTCGAAGAGCCGATTGGTTCGGCGATGGTGGTGCGCGAGCCGGTCGGTGTGGTCGGCATGATCACGCCGTGGAATTGGCCGCTCAATCAAATTACCTGCAAAGTGGCGCCGGCACTGGCGGCGGGCTGCACGATGGTATTGAAACCTTCTGAGTTCACGCCGACATCGGCGCTGATTTTCGCGGAAATTTTGCACGAAGCCGGCGTGCCGAAAGGCGTGTTTAATCTGATTAACGGCCTCGGGCCGGAAGTCGGCGCGGCAATGAGCGGCCATCCGGGTATTGACATGATTTCGTTTACCGGCTCGACCCGCGCCGGCATCGATGTCGCGCAACGCGCAGCGCCGACCGTGAAGCGTGTAAGCCAAGAGCTCGGCGGCAAATCGCCGAACATCATTCTTGAAGATGCCGACATGCAAAAGGCCGTGACCGGCGGCGTCGCGCACGTCTTCATGAATTCCGGCCAATCGTGCAACGCGCCGACGCGCATGCTCGTGCCACAATCGAAAATGAATGAAGCAATTGCGATTGCCAAAGGTGTCGCGGACGGCACGAAGGCGGGCGATCCGCGCGCCGCCGATACCAAGATCGGGCCGGTGGTGTCGTCGATTCAATGGGACAAGATTCAGGCGCTGATTAACAAAGGCATTGCCGAAGGCGCGACACTGGTGGCCGGTGGCCCCGGTCGTCCCGAGGGCGTGGAAAAAGGCTACTACGTTCGCCCGACGGTGTTCGCCAATGTCACCAATGACATGACTATCGCGCGCGAAGAGATTTTCGGGCCGGTGATTTCGATCATGGGTTTTAAAGACGAAGACGAAGCGGTAAAGATCGCCAACGACACGCCTTATGGATTAGCAGGCTACGTGTCGGCGGGATCGATCGAGCGCGCGCGCAACGTCGCGCGTAAAATTCGCGCCGGCAACATCAATTTAAACGGCGTGCCGAACGAACGCACCGCGCCATTCGGCGGATATAAACAATCCGGGAACGGCCGTGAGTGGGGTAAGTTCGGCTTGGATGAATATCTCGAAGTCAAGGCCATCGCCGGCTTCGGCGCAGATTGATGGCTCGAACCGAAGCGCCGACGTAGTCATTGCGAGCTGCCTGTATCGGCGCTGCCGACACTGCCCACGTACCATGAACCGCACAGGTCTCCAACCGAAGCCGACCCTCACCCCAACCCTCTCCCGCGAAGGCGAACATCGTTCGCCGATTTTTTCGCCCATGGTGGATCCGCTGCGCTCGATCCACTCTACCTTTGAAGGTCGGTTCATGGAAAGGAGCGCTCTTCGCGACGAAGCAATCTCGTACTTTGCGGCATTAAAATCGAGATTGCTTCGTCGCGCACGCGCTCCTCGCAATGACAATTTATACACGAGGTTACATACACGCCGGCAGTTGCAACGCCTGCAATGTTTCACCGGTATCGCGATTCTGCACGAAGGCGGCGACGCCTAAATCTTTCGCCTTCCAATCCGATTGAATCGCGATCGATTGCTTAATCTCAAGCTTGCCCTGCCGATCGAATTTAAGCGGCCCAATCAACTCACGCACGACGTAATCGTGTTCCAATTTCACACCGCGATTCTCGCCGGATTTGACGTTGCTTGAAAGTTTGTTTTCGTACACCGCAACAAACGCTTGCGCATCGTCCGATGCTGCGGCGAGATTGGCTGAAGCGCTCAAACTGAGCGTGCCCGGTTTCGAAGCATCGAGCTCTAAGCCAATGTCGGCGCGGGGTTTGGCAATATTGATATCTTTGAGCGTGGTGTTGAGCTTGACGTTGCTGAACGCCAAGCGAATATCTTTTCCACTAACAAAAATTTGCGGCGTGTAGACCGTGCTGGAACCATTGGCGCGCGCCAACACACGATGGCGTCCGCCGAATTCTTTACTGGCAAAACGATCCGCCCAGCCGATGTAATCCCAGTAGTCGACATGGAATGCAAGCGGAACGATTTGATTGGCTTTAAAGCCGCCGGGCGCGAGACTGCTGACCCATTTGTCGGCTGGTGGACAACTATTGCAACCTTCCGAGGTATAAAGCTCGAGCACAGCGGCGGTTTCGTTGCCGCTTTTCGCACTGCATTGACCGGCGGCGAAAATCTGATTCGACATCAGCAATGCGATAAAAGAAAGAGGGATTACATATCGGTTGACGGACATAGCATTCTCCAAATTGATTGGAAATTAGTCGCCGGATCAACTACGCGCTTACAAATTTAAATTAAGAAGCGTGTCATCCCCGCGAAAGCGGGGATCCATTTGGCCTTTCAAAGTCAACATGGATTCCCGCCTTCGCGGGAATGACGGTAGTAGAAACCTATTCGCCGTCCGGCGTAGCGCTGATTTTGTGGATCGACAAATCTGCGCCATTGAATTCTTCTTCTTGATTGAGACGTATCCCAACCAGCGCTTTGATGCCGCCATAAACAATCAGACCGCCGACTACGGCGATGGCGATGCCCATCATTGTGCCGATCAGTTGCGACATGAAGCTGACGCCGCCGAGCCCGCCCAGCGCTTTGCTGCCGAAAATGCCGCAGGCGATGCCGCCGAGCGCGCCGCATATGCCATGCAGCGGCCAAACGCCGAGCACGTCATCGATCTTCCAGCGATTTTGCGTCAGCGTGAACATGTAGACGAACATCGCGCCGGCGATTACACCGGTGGCCAATGCGCCGAGCGGATGCATCACATCCGAACCGGCGCAAACCGCCACCAGACCGGCGAGTGGGCCGTTATGCACAAATCCCGGATCGTTTCTGCCGGCAACCATCGCTGCGAGTGTGCCGCCGACCATGGCCATCAATGAATTCACTGCCACTAAGCCGGAGACTTTGTCGATGGTTTGCGCTGACATGACGTTAAACCCAAACCAGCCCACCGCTAAGGTCCACGCGCCGATGGCGAGGAACGGGATGCTCGACGGGGGGTGAGCGGAAACGCGGCCATCTTTGCCATAGCGCCCGTGGCGCGCGCCGAGCAGAATCACCGCGACCAGGCCAATCCAGCCGCCGACCGCGTGCACGACAACGGAGCCGGCGAAATCGTGGAACGTCGCGCCGAACGTGGCGTTCAGCCAATCTTGAATACCGTAATGATTATTCCAGGCAATGCCTTCGAAGAACGGATAAATAAATCCCACCAGCAAAAACGAAGCCGCCAATTGTGGATTAAACCGCGCACGCTCGGCGATGCCGCCGGATACGATCGCTGGAATTGCCGCGGCAAAGGTCAGCAGAAAGAAAAATTTGACCAGGTCGTAGCCGTTTTTCGCCGCTAAAGTTTCCGCGCTGGAGAAGAAATTCACGCCGTAAGCAACGGTATAACCGATGAAAAAATAAGCGATGGTCGACACACTAAAATCCGCTAGGATTTTTACCAGCGCGTTCACCTGATTTTTTTTGCGTACCGTGCCGAGCTCCAAAAACGCGAAGCCCGCGTGCATGGCCAGCACCATGGTTGCGCCGATTAAGATGAATAAAACGTCACTGCCTGCTTTTAGATTTTCCAATTTAGCTCCCCGTTGCGACCGCCGTTTTTTGGCAAAAATTGTTCCGATTAATTAACTGATTGACCTTAAACGTTAGGGAAGCTCTGAATAAGTCCGATTTCGTCATGATCCTGCGTTGCTCACAAAAAATATCTCCTTACATATCATCCATATGCTGCGTCGATATTTTTTGTTCGCGCCTTGTCTCATTTAGAACTCGAACTTATTCAGAGCTTCCTTAGTTATCATTTTGGTCGGAAACCTCAGCACTATTTATGTGCGTCTAATGAATTAACGCGCTATTTTAAGGCAAATTTCGATTGCGATAGCGTAAATGGCAGTGGCGGTTTTGCGCAACTCGTAGTTAAATAGCTTATCAAGTCGACCAGGGGGTGTCGCAATGCCGAGAGCCAAGACCACGAAAGCGTTGCCGTTCAAGCGCAACGTCTGTCCCGATAAACTCGATTTGCGCGACCGTCCCTATCGTCCCGCGATCGCGTTGCAACCGCCGCAGCGCCTGATTCCCAAGTTTATTCTGCCGGTGCTGAATCAACGCGATACCAGCGCCTGCACTGGGTTTGCGTTATCGAATGTCGTCAATCATCTGCTGATCAAATCCGGGCGTGCAAAAGAAACACCGGTGTCGCCGTTCATGCTTTACGACATGGCGCGACGCTACGATCAATTTAAAGACGATGGCAGCGATCCCGATACCGGCTCGAGTTTGCGCGCGGGTATGAAGGCGTGGTTCAAGCACGGTGCGTGTGCGCACAATTCTTGGACGACATTCGACATGCCGCCCGCGACCAACAATCAAAGCGATTGGTGGCTGGAGGCGACCAAGCGCCCGCTCGGCGCCTATTATCGCGTCGATCCGCGCTCGATTTCCGATATGCATGTGGCGCTGAACGAAACGGGAATTTTGTACGCCAGCGCGATCTGCCACACCGGTTGGATGAAACCGGTAACCGGCAAATTAAAGCGCGGCGAGTTTTGGCTGATTCCCGGTTTCGATGCGTCGGCGGAATTAGAAGGCCACGCCTTCGTTATCATCGGCTACAACCAGCAAGGATTCCTGATTCAAAATTCCTGGAGCGAGGCCTGGGGCAGCGGCGGGCGCGCGATTTTAAGTTACGAAGATTGGCTGCAAAACGCGATGGATTGCTGGGTGCCGCAATTGGGTGTGGTGACCGACGAGCATCGCGACGTTTCGCTTGCGCCAAGCCTTCGGGTCGCGGATAAAAAAGTGAAACTTGCGGCGAACGAAGTGTTGCGCAATCACGAATTAGCGCCCTTCATCATCGATATGGAAAACAATGGCTGCCTTTCCAACAGCGGCGAGTTTCGCACTCACGAGGACGATGTCAAAGCCTTAGTAACATTTCATGCGCAAGAAGCGCGCAAACGTTGGAAACTCAAAGACAGTGAGCCGATGGATGTCGCGGTGTACGCCCATGGCGGTTTGACCAGCGAGAAAGACGCTGCCGAAACCGCGGCGAAATGGATTCCGGCGTTGTACGATGCGCAAATTTTTCCGATTTTTTTCATGTGGGAAACCGATTTGTGGAACACGCTAAAAAATCGTTTTGACGACTTACAAAAAGACGTCCCGCGCGAAACCGAAGCGGTGCGCGGCATGATCGGCAAGTTTTGGAACAAGCGATTGGAGCGTTTCCTCGCGCGCATGGGCACGCAAATTTGGGGCGAGATGAAACAAAACGCCGCCGCCATCAGTAGCCGCCAACCGATTAATGGTAAAGAAAGCGGCGCGCGTATTTTGTACAAAGCCTGCCAAGGTTCACCGGCCGCAAAAAACATTCGACTGCATTTGATCGGTCATTCTGCGGGGTCGATCGTGCATTCCTACATCGTCAAAGAATTGGCGCAATACAATTGGACGTTTGAAAGCCTCAACTTCATGGCGCCGGCGGTTACCGTCGATACCTTCAAAAAAACCGTGGTGCCGGAGCTAAAATCCGGGAAAGTAAAACGCTATCATCAGTTCCATCTGACCGAGACGGCCGAGCAACAAGACACCACTTGCCGACTGTTGCTCGGTTACGGGCGCTCACTGCTATATCTGGTGTGCGAATCGTTCGAAGGCGGCCAGACCACGCCGATTCTGGGCATGGAAAAATATTTCGACGAGCACATTGCATCGCTGGGATTGAGGAAGATCAAGGGTTTCGCCGCGCCGTCGCAACAAACCGTCAGCACCACGCACGGTGGATTTGATGACGATCACAACACGATGAATAAAATCATCGAACTGATCAACCAATCGAAATAAACGGGACGATCAATGATCGTCCCGCCGGCAATGCGTTTTAGTGAACGCCGAGTTTTTCCGCGGCCATTTTGGTGCCGGTCACGCGATTGGTGATTTTTTGGAATGCGACATCGCGCGCCATATCGGGCGAACCGTGGTTTGGTTTTACGTCGATGCTGAACGGCGAAAAGCCGCAATCGTCGGTTGAACCAAGACGCTCCTTCGGAATGTAATTCGCCGCTGCGATCAACTGATCGCAAATCTCCTGCGCCGATTCGGCGCGTGGGCTTTGCGTCGTGATCACGCCGATGTAGTTGGTCTGCGCGACACCGTTGGCGTCGTCGCGGCTGTGTTTGCCGATCAGCTTATAAACCGATTCGCGATCGCGCTCGCTG
>JANOGO010000043.1:0-20670 GCA_031406045.1 Pseudomonadota bacterium | reverse complement strand
ATACAACACAAAAGCTTGGCGCAATGCACTTAAACGCGCCGGCGTCGAAAATTTTCGCTGGCACGACTTGCGTCATACGTGGGCAAGCTGGCACGTCCAGTCAGGGACTAGCCTATATGAATTAATGCGACTAGGTGGATGGTCGAAAATTGAAATGGTAATGGTCTATGCTCACCTAAGCGCCGAAGTGGTCGGCAGCTCGGCGTCTAACATTGACCAACTTTGGCACAAATCTGGCACAGAGCCAGACTTTGAACATACTACCAACATCCCTGAAACCCTTATGGATATTGGTAGGCGGAATTGGATTCGAACCAACGACCCCCACCATGTCAAGGTGGTGCTCTAACCAACTGAGCTATCCGCCTAATTCGATGCGAATTCTAGCCTATCTTCGCGAATCCGACAAATTTCGCATTTGCTTTCGCATGGAACAACATTTTTACGCTCGCCAAATCGAAATAATCGATGCCTGGAGAAGCAATATCCATGCGGCTCTCCAGGCATATTCTCTCTTGACGCGGATTAGAATTGTTGGCTGGTGGCGAAGCGGGCTACTCCCTCCCTTGTGCGCGACGCGCACGGGAGAAGGTTGGGCTTCTTCAGCTGGCGAATGCTGCCCCCACCCCAGCCCTCCCCCGCGCAAAAACCGCGCAAGGGAGGGAGTGGATGTATTGGATTATGTTTTGTAACTTGTGTGTCAATTGCCTATGGCACCAGCCGCTTGATCGAAATCGCACCGCGAACTTGCCCCGGTTCGTATCCGATCGCGCGATCGTGGGGGTAGCGTTGCGCCAGGGTCGACTTCACCGATTCGGAAATTTGCTCCGCGCTGCCATGGCAGGCGACGCATGGCGGCTGCATCGGCAGCGCTTTGAGGTAACGAAAATATTGGCCATTCGGTTCGGTTACGATTTCCGAAAATTCCAATTTATCCAACGCATCGCCCGCCAATGCACGCGCATCGAAATCCTTTAGCGCTTGTTGCTCCCACGCATCCGGTGTGCCGAGCAATGCATTGCGCGTCTTCAGCGCTACCCGCGTCACGCGCCAGCCATTCTCGATCGAAAATTTCGTTGCCAGTTCCGGTGCAATTTTTGTGCAGACGTTGATCGCCGCGGCTGGACCGCCCGCCGCCATCTCTTTTTTCAATTCAGCGCCGAGTTGCTGCATTAGCGCGACAGCAACGCTTCGGCTTTCCGGCAGAAAATTTTGTTGTGCTGTTGCGGTAAATGGATACGCCGCCGCGAGGAACAACAAGAATTTCATCGTGCAATTTTTCATTTCGACTTTCCTAATATTGTGAACATTACATCGATTGGCTGTAAACCCAATACCTATGGGGTTCTTGCAGATGCCCTTGCCACGAGGCAGTATTCATAAGCCTTCCGGCACGGTGCCTTTGTCCGTTTCATCTTGCCAAGAAAACACGAAACTTGGCTCATTGCTTTTTGCAGCATACTGAATATCAACACCGACATCGGGTACCCAAATTAACGTTTCATCGCAGAATAGCAACGGCATCGTTTCGCGAGACCACGGCGGCACGCCTTTTTCTTGCAGCAAATTCTTCAGCGAACGTCGCGGACGATTTTCGGCGAGGCGAATTTTTTCGCCGCCGACGCGCGACTTAAGAAAAAGTGTTCGACTGGCGATTGATGCCTGCGCAACGCCGGTACCGATCGCATGTTTAATATGAAGCTCACCGCACCCGTGCGGCAAGCGCAGCTGTATTTCGCCACACCATCGAACAGACCATTTGTGTTGCGAACTGATCGATGCGCTGCTTAAATAAATCTCATCACGAAAGCAACGTATGCGCCAGTTCGACCATTTTATTTCTGTTTGATCGTCGGCTTTTCGCAATCGAAGTTGTTGCAAAATCTCGTTCATCTGAACTGAATTTGGGACCGGAACAGAACGGTTCTTGAAAACATAACGTAGAAAATTTTTCGCTCGCGCTGGAGATAAAGACAACAATTGCGAAATGCGGATGCGGTCTCCCCGCAAGACAATCTCGCTATCGATTTGCGCCAGGTCGTCGAGCAAACCTTGCGCTTCCGTCGCATGCTGCCCCAATCGAACCAAACTCGCCGTGCTTTGCGGCAGGTGCTCGGCCAAGCGCGGAAAAATATCGTGACGCAAATAATTCCGTGTGTAGTGGACGTCGTCGTTAGACTCATCATGAATCCACGTCAGGTCATTGGCTGCGGCATAGTCCGCCAAAATCGCCGGCGCGATATCGAGCAATGGCCGAATGATTTGTTTATCGGCACCCAATGATTTAACCGTTGGCATTGCGCTAATGCCTTTCAAACCCGCGCCACGCAAGGCTTGCAGCAATACGGTCTCCGCTTGATCGTCGCGATGATGGGCCAGCAAAATCACGTCGGCAGCATCGCGCGCGTAAGCCGAATAGCGCGCCGCTCTTGCGCTTGCCTCCAATCCCTTGCCGCTATCGCGCGCAACAATCACTTGCTCAATACGCAACGGAATAGAAATTTTCTCGCACAACGCCAAACAAAAATCGGCCCAACGATTTGCATTCGGACTGATCTGATGATTGACATGGAGGGCACTGACCGACATCGAAAATTCTGCACGTGCCTGGCCAATAAGATGCAGCAGCACAACAGAATCGCGGCCGCCTGATAGGCCAACACAAACGTTGGCGGGTGACCGAACATGAGCGCGCAGCAGCGATACAACGTAGGGCAGAAGCGTCTCTGCGTTAAGCCGCCTTGTACTTGCCATAGCCGCGCAAACGCTCGTGACGCAGCTTGGTCAGCTCGCCGATGTCGTGCTCATCCACTTGTTTGAGTGCTTCGCGCAATGCTTTCTTCAGATTGACTGCTGTTGTTTGCGGATCGCGATGAGCGCCGCCCAATGGCTCGCTGACGACCTTATCCACCAAGCCTAAACTCTTCAGCCGCGTTGCCGTGATGCCCAACGTTTCCGCGGCCTCAGCGGCTTTTTCCGGGCTTTTCCACAGGATCGCGGCGCAGCCTTCCGGCGAAATCACCGAGTATGTGGAATATTGCATCATCACCGTTACATCGCCGACGCCGATCGCGAGCGCTCCACCGGAACCGCCCTCACCTATCACCGTACAGATAATCGGCACCCGCAGTTGCGACAACGTAAATAAGTTTCGCGCGATTGCTTCTGATTGCCCGCGCTCTTCGGCGCCGATGCCGGGATACGCGCCGGGCGTATCGATAAACGTAAACAACGGCAGCGAAAATTTTTCCGCGAGCCGCATTAAGCGCAACGCTTTACGATAGCCTTCCGGCCGCGGCATACCAAAGTTACGCAGAATTTTTTCTTTTGTATCGCGGCCTTTTTGGTGACCGATAATCACAACGGGCCGCCCATCGAATCGCGCGATACCGCATACGATAGCGCGATCGTCTGAGTAGGCGCGATCGCCATGCAATTCGACGAACTCGGTGAATAACATTTCAGCGTAGTCCAAGGTGTAAGGCCGCTGCGGATGGCGCGCCACTTGGGCGATTTGCCAAGCGTTCAGATTCGAATAAATATCCTTCGCCAAACTTTGACTTTTCTTTTCCAAGCGGCCGATTTCTTGGGAAATATCGACGGCGGAATCATCCTGCACGAAACGCAATTCTTCGATCTTGGATTCCAGTTCGGCAATCGGTTGCTCAAACTCTAAAAATGAGGTTTTCATAGCCAGCCTATTTCAGAAAAACTAACTGAGCGGTTAAAAAAACGGGGCGCGACAGATTCGCGCCGGAAGTTATGTTACCTGATTTTACCCGGCTAGTACCAAGCCAAACCGCCGATCCCGCGCGGATCGTTTGCAACTTCTGTTTGACCGGTTTTTTTATCGAAAAATACCGCCTGCATATTGCCCCAGCGGCGTTTGCCGATATCCACTTTATGGCCAACGCTAGACAATTGCGCCAATATTTCCGGCTCGAATCCTTCCGGCTCGATTTCAATTCGATCCGGTAAATACTGATGGTGAAAGCGTGGCAGAGCTACCATTTTTTGCACATCAAAGTTCGCACTGGCGGCGTAGTCGAGAATGCCCAGCAACACCATGCTGATAATGCGCGATCCGCCGGGCGTGCCGAGAATCAACACACCGCGCTCGTCTTCAACGAAGGTCGGCGACATGCTCGATAACGCCCGCTTACCGGGTTTGATCGAATTTGCCTCGCTACCGACCAACCCATACGCGTTGGGAACGCCGGGACTGAGCGAAAAATCGTCCATGGTGTTATTTAGCAGCACGCCGGTTTTTCCGGCGATCACGCCGGAACCGAACGGCTGATTAATCGACAGCGTCGCGGCGACACGATTGCCCGCGCTATCGATAATCGAAAAATGCGTGGTGCTGGTGCCTTCCGATTTTTTCACCGGCGCATCGCCCAACGTCGCGCTGGGCGTGGCTTCGTTCGGGTCGATCGTCATCGCGCGCCGCGCTGAGTAGGTTTTGTCTTGCAATTCATCAATGGGCGGCGTCGTGAAATCGGGATCGCCGAGATAGCGGGCGCGATCTTGAAACGCGCGCCGCATCGCTTCGGCCGCATAGTGGATGCGCGTTCGCCCATCGCCGCTGCCGAATGGAGTGAACTCAAGAATGTTTAAACTTTGTGCCAGCGTGAGGCCGCCGGACGACGGTAACGGCGCGCTGGTTATATTGACATTCTGAAAAGTAAATTTCACCGGCTTGCGCTCGATCACGCGATAAGCTTTGAGATCGGACAGTTGCCACACACCACCGGCCGCGTTCGCGCCGTTCACCAGTTCGCGCGCGATTGCGCCTTGATAGAATGCCGACGCGCCGGATTTTGCGATCGCTTGAAGCGTGCGCGCCAGATCGGGTTGACGCAGCGAAAATTTTTCGCCCGGCATCGCGCCGCCATCTAAAAATAATTTCGCCAGTGCCGAATCGCCTTTTAACAGTTCCAAGCGAAATTCGCCCATCTGCCGGTAACGCGCGTCGATGCGAAACCCTTCGCGCGCCAAGCGAATGGCCGGCGCGAAGGATTTTTTCAGCGGCAGCTTGCCGTACTTTTTCGCCAAATGAGCTAATCCGGCGGGCAATCCGGGAATGGCGGCAGCGAGCCCGCCGTCGAGCGACGCGCGTGGTAACGGTTGACCGTCGGGACCGAGAAACATCGCAGCGGTAATTTTGCCCGGCGCAGTTTCGCGCGCATCGATCATGGTCTCGAAGTTATCTTTAGCACGGTGAATTAACCAAAATCCGCCGCCGCCGATGCCGGAAGCATACGGCTCGACGACTGCCAGCGCCGCGCTGACAGCCACTGCTGCGTCGAAGGCGTTGCCGCCTTGTGCCAAAATTTCATATCCTGCCTGAGCGGCTAACGGGTGCGCGGCAGCGACCGCTGCCGTGGTCGGCTTAACGCTCGCGGTGTCGCTGCGCGCAAAAACCGGCGCGCTAGAAATCAACAAACACGCGGCGGCGAAGGATAGTCTGATAAAGTTATGCATTGTGATGTTATTTTACCGCACAGTATCGAGAGGATGCATTGCCAGGAGGCAATAGCCACGCGGCTGTTACAGCACATCGTGCTGGAAGCCAGTATCCATGCGCCTCTCGGGGCAACTATATCTTTGAAATCAATGCAGCGATGGCCAATAGATTGACCCGAATCTACACGCGAACCGGCGATGACGGCAGCACCGGACTCGCCGATGGCTCACGCGTCGCTAAAGATCACGCACGCGTTCAGGCGATGGGCGATATCGACGAGCTCAATAGCGCATTGGGATTGTTGCTGACCGACACGCTGCCCGATCGAACGCGCGAGCAGCTGACGCAGATCCAACATCGGTTGTTCGATTTAGGCGGCGAGCTCGCCATTCCCGGTCACCTGAGCCTGAACGCGCAGCATGTCGGCGAGTTAGAGCAATGGCTCGACGCCGACAACGACACCTTGCCGCCGCTGAAAGAATTCATCTTGCCGGGCGGCTCGCGCGCGGCGAGCCAGTGCCACGTGGCGCGAACCCTCTGCCGGCGCGCAGAGCGGCGCTTAGTTTCGTTGGCGCAACTGGAATCCGTTTCGTCACCGAGCCGGCATTTTCTGAATCGGCTGTCGGATTTTTTGTTCGTGTTGTGTCGCGTGTTAAATCGACACCACGGCGTCGCTGATGTTTATTGGCAGAAACCCACATCCAGCTAGGCTATCCTGACGTATAAGCCTAAGAGACCTGAAAACCGACCATCGATGACGACTGCCGATCCTTTTATTGAGTTACTTGCCGCCGCCGGGCGCCGTGATCAGCATGCATTCGCGCGGCTGTATGAGCTTAGCTCGGCGCGCTTATTCGGCGTCGCGCTTAAGCTGTTGCGGCGGCGCGATTGGGCGGAAGAAGTATTGCAAGAGGCATTCGTCAATATTTGGCAGCACGCCGGCGACTACAACACATCGTTGTCGGCGCCGCTGACGTGGATGACCACCATCGTGCGCAATCGCTGCCTGGATTGGTTGCGCCGCCCGCAAAACGAAACCTTGAGCGACGACGCTTCGTTATTCGAATCGATTCCGGATGACGCGCTCGGCCCGCTGGAGCGCTTGGTGCAAAGCTCGGTGACGAAAAGTATTTTTTCCTGCTTGCAACGCTTGGCGGCGCGCGAGCGCCAAACCATCGCCCTCGCTTTTTTGCATGGCCTCACCCATTCGGAATTGGCGGAACATTTAAAAGAACCGCTCGGCACGGTGAAAACCTACGTCCGGCGCGGCCTGGCGCAGTTGAAGGATTGCCTGCAATCATGAATTACCGCAACCCAAAACTAAGAGACCTTCTCGCCAGCGAATATGCGTTGGGCACCTTGCAGGGCCTGGCGCGCAAACGTTTCGAACGATTGTTGCGCGACGATGCCGATTTGCGCCGCACCGTGCTCGAATGGCAGGAACGCTTCGCGCCGATGGCGCAAGCGGTTGCGCCGGTGATTCCGCCGAAGCATGTGTGGCGCAAAATCGAACAGCGGATACAACATTCGCAGCCGAAAACCAGCATCTTCGATTCACTCAATTTCTGGCGCGGCTTGGCGATGGCCGCGAGCAGCTTCGCGTTCGGCTTACTATTATTTTTCGGCATCGCGCCACAACGAGACGCGGCGCCGACCTACGTCGCCGTTCTCGCGGACGCGAAGCAGCAACCGATGATGATGGTTCGCTATACCCAAGGCAAACGCGAAATTGAGGTCAAAATGATGCAGGCAATGGATGTCGCCGCCGATCGCTCGCTTGAGCTATGGACGTTGCCAAAAGGCGCAGCGCCGCAATCTCTCGGCCTAGTTCCGGCTTCCGGCACCATCAAACTAAAACTCGCCGATCAAGGCGCGTCTACAATGCCAAATATTCCTGCGCTGGCAATCAGCTTGGAACCCAAAGGCGGATCGCCTACCGGCGCGCCAACGGGGCCGGTGCTTTATTCCGGACCGCTGCTGAAAATATAAACGAACCCGTAGGTTGGCGGTGAGCAAAGCGAACCCCAACAAACGGCCAACCCGACGCGGTGCGACGATGTTGGGGTTCGTACCTCACCGCCAACCTACACACAATCGATATAGCCCGCACGAAATGAAAGCGCGTAGGTTGGCGCTGACGTAGGAAGCCCAACGGCACCCGCACAGCCATAAAATCAAAGTGGCATAAACCCGGAAGCAAGCCTCCACGTTGGTCATTGCGAGCGACGCGAAGTAATCTCGCTTTTAAACGAATCCCCCGAATTCGCAGGAATGACAGGTTGGCGGAACTCATCTTCTCCGCCGGCAATGCCCCGATTTAGCCCCTGGTTTCAGCAAAAGCTACAACCGCTACAGCTATGGATTCAATAATCCCCTCAGCGGCGCCGATCCGAGTGGGTTCAATTTCGTCGACAATTTAGGCGATCTCTTCAGTGCCCACGACGATTTTGTGCGCAACCCATTCAAGATCGAGAACCTCTTTGCGCTGAATCACAACATTCCCGGTTACGGCACCCTCGATCACTTCATGATGACCCACGAGTGGGCGCGGGTGGCGGGGCGCGCGGCTGCGACATTCTTTGCAGGATGGTTCGGCCCCTGGGCCGCAGCGGGGGCGAACGCCATGATCACCGGCTACGAAGTCTGGCTTGCTGGCGGATCGAGTCAGGATATCCACAAAGCCGCGGCGATTTCGTTTGCGACGAGTATGGCGTTTAATTTTGTGGGTGATGGCGCGTCGGCGATTGCGAAGACGGGCAACGCGGGAGGCGCGATCGCGTTCAAGATAGTCGGCCACGCGGCTGTGGGGTGTGCCTCGGCGTCGGCGAGTGGCGGGGATTGCGGACAGGGCGCGTTGTCTGCCGGAATTGGAGCAGCGACGACTGTGGCGACAAGGGGAATGCATCCATCTGGCCAGTTTGTGCTTACGGTTGTGGCGGGTGGAATTGGCGCCGAACTCGGGGGAGGCAAATTCGCAAACGGTGCAATGACGGCTGCAATGGGATACCTAACTAATGAGGTACTTCATATGGGCGGAACGGCTAGAGTTCCGCAGTGGCTTGGCCGGCTCGTCATGGGTAAAGAATTTACAGGTCAGGGTATATCAGTCGGTATTGCATTTTCCTATCCAGGGCTCACTGGCGGTCGATCAGACATAGGATTTTATTTCACGGCCATGGGTGGCGGCGACCAAATAGATATTGGCACGCCCTACTTTGGTTTTGACTTCAGTGTGTCACGAGGAGATGTACAAGGAATGCGAGGTCAGGGCGTTCAATTCACATTTAACGACGGCATCGGAGGTTTGACTTTCTCGTTTCAAAATGGTGCAGTTGTACCAAGCGGAGTTGGACTACAATTAGGGCCGGGTCTTCTGCTCCAGGGTGCAGGCACCGTCACTAAAGTAGGGTCAATGCGAGATTTAACAGATCCGATATTCGGGAAGTAACCTATTACTTGATTTTGGAAATCGCGAATCATGACGTTACATTTATTCATTGATATAACGCTTTTCATCTCGCTCTTTGTGAGCATAACTGTCATTGTCGTTTCGGTCTATCAATTACTAAACCACATTCGCTCAGAGAAACGTATGCTGGCTAATTTTATCGGACCACTGATTGTATTTCTTCCTAGTTTTTTTGATGAACGCGGAAACGTCTATCGGGTTCGATTGTTGGTTTTTGCCGCAATTGCCGGAGCACTGGGACTATTAAAAGCGCTTAGAGGCTGAGTGTTATCAGGCGCATTCACTAGATGCTAATATTTATGCAATGGAAAGCGAAAGAAGCCCGCAGGTCAACGAAAATCGAAGCGCCCTAGGTGGCCTTCGGCCATTATGACGCATGGTTGTAATTCAGGTTGCCTTTTCCAAGCTTGCGAAACGTGAATTTGATTATCTGCATATTTCTAATAAGCGTGATCGAAAAAGCCAATATCCTTCGTCGCGATGGTTCGGCGGGTTTCACCCGCCCTACATTTTTATCGATGCAGCCACGAGCCGCACCCCGCTTGCTTCGTGGCAAGGCATAGCTGGAAATCCCCATGAATAGTGGCTTACAGGGCAATGCACTTTTTATTTCTTGAGTTTCCAATGAACATCAGGCCAAGCAGTGAAACCCCTCCAACCACAAAAATTCGCTCAACCGCCTGAACAGAATCGCGTCGCCAACCGGCGCTGGATCGCATTGCTGGTCGTGGCGCTCGCTCTCGCCTTCTTGCTCGGCACGAGCGGCTTTCGAACCTACTGGAGCAAAGAACGGCGGCTTATTTCGGCAGCGGGTGAGATTGTCGCTGCGCTAACGGCCTACAGCCTTGCCTCACCCGGCACGGCAAAGGATTTTCCCCTCGAACTCGCCGATCTCAGACACGATCCGCGCATGCTCGCAGACGTTAGCTACCTCGCCATTTTGCCCGTCGATCCAATCGCCCAAACGATGGAATGGGGTGTAATACGAAACAAGAACAATCAGATCATCGGCGTGCATAGCCTTTCGAACGCCACGCCGACACTGTTCGCGAAATTATTTTCGTTTCGTCGCGGCGAGGAATATTCGGATTGGAAATTTCTCGCCGAGTGATTTTTCCCGCCAGTGAAAAGCGAGATTGCTTCGTTGGGCGCAGCCCGCCTCGCAAGGACCCAATGTAGGTTGGCGCTAACGCAGGAAGCCCAACGCAGTCTCACCAAGGAAGGGTGGGTTTCGTTCCTCAACCCACCCTACTGGATAGCTCGAGAATTAGCCTATGATCTGCATCGCGTCAGCCACGCCGACGATGCGCATACCTTCATAAATAGCCACTGATAGCAGTGCCCGATCGCCGGTCACGATTAAATCAGCGGTCGCTGCCAACGCAGTACCGATGACCACATCATCATCCGGATCAGGCGCGATTCGAGGAGTAAGCGTCGGGCGCACCATCTCAGTCAACGCCGCATAACGATCCACCAGTTCATCGACCGTTAACATGGAAACGGCGATTTTCTGGGTGAACTTGTCTCGCTCGAGGATATTGGTTAGTTCGGCCAGCAACGGTGCGCTGGTAATCAAGTCCACACGGTTCTCGCGTGCAAGCTGCAAGAGGCTGCGCGGTGCGCCATCCCACAGCAATCCCGACACGACGACGTTCGTATCGAGCACGAGCCGCATTAACTCGCGTTGTCCGCACGCCGTTCAGCACGCATGGCTGTGATCTCCTGGGCAACTTCCTCCGGCGACATCACCCGAGGTTCATCGGCACCGGCCATGCGATCCATCGCGGCGAATAATTCGTCAGTGTGCTGTGTTCGGAGTTGTTCGCGCAACCATCGCTCCAATTTCGCCGAAGATAGTAGCCCCGCGCTTTGCGCGTCCTGTGCGAGTTGATCGGGTAAAGTAATTTGTACGGTCGTCATGCTCGGTCGCTCTGGCTTTTAATCGCTTTGGTTATGGAACTTTTCACGGCCTTCATGTAGTAAATATTCATGTTACGCACTCCAAGTAAGCTTAAATTTAGCCTATCACATTCGATAAGTTGTTGACAATCTTAATCGCCACTATGGTTTACACAGCCTTGATTCTTTCGGCAAGACACGCAACCCGAACGGCAGCGGCACCGGTGGCACCGTTAGCGAAAGCCGACGCGGCTTTACCGGCCACGAACATATCAAGGTCGGTAATAGCGGTTTGATCCACATGAATGGCCGCGTGTACGACTCCACGCTCGGGCGCTTCACCACGGCCGATCCGATGATCCAAGCGCCGAACTTCAGTCAAAGCTACAACCGCTATACCTATGGGTTTAACAATCCCTTAAGTGGCGCCGATCCGAGCGGGTTTAGTTTCATCGATAGTTTAGGCGATCTGTTCAGTGCCCACGACGATTTCGTGCGCATGCGACGAGTATGGCGTTTAATTTTGTGGGGCGCGGCGTCTCCGCGGTTAACGCGAATTACGACGCAGGTGCTGCCACAACGTTCAAGATCGTTGGCCACGCCGGGGTTGGCTGCGCGTCTGCTGAGGCACGTGGCGATCAGTGGGTGCCGAAACGATAGGTCAGAAAAGCGAAGCGCCCTGGGTAGCCCTAGGCTAGCCGCTGGCCTGGGGCCATTCTGACGCGTGATGGCAATTCTGGTTGCGTTTTCGAGTCTTTCATAAGTTAAATTTGATCGCGCGAGCGTTCCAAATAGACGTGATCGGAAAAACCAATATGCGTTGCCGCGGTAGTTCGGCGGGTAGGACCCGCCCTACATTTATCTATGCTGCCACGAGCCGCACCGCGCTTGCCGTCTGGCAAGGCATAGCCTGAGAGCCGCATGAATAGTGGCTCACAGGCCGGTGCTCATTTTATACTTTTTGAATTTCTAGAGAACATCAGGCTGAGTCGTGAAACCCATCCAGCAACAAAAATTTGTTCAACCCATTGAACAAAAATGCGTCCTCAATCGGCGCTGGATCGCGTTGCTGGTTGTCGCCCTCGTTATCGCCTTCTTGCGCGGGACGACCCGATTTAAAACGTATTGAAGCAAAGAACGCCGGCTTATTTCTGCTGCCGGCGAAATCGTCGCGGCACTCAAAGCCTACAGCGCCGCCTCGCCCTGCACGGCTAGGGACTTTCCGCTTGAACTCGCGGATTTACAACCTGATCCTCGCATGCTCGCGGATGTCAGTCACCTTGCCGTGTCGCCCGTTGACCCGATGGCGCAAACACAAGATTGGGGCGTGGTACGAAACAAGAACAATCAAGTGAGGAGCTGGCCTCGGGCCATCGGCGTACAAAGCCGGTCAGACCAATTGCCGACGCTATTTGCGAAATTCTTTTCGCTACGAGTCGGTAAGAAATATTCCGATTGGAAATTTCTCGCGGAGCGATTTTTCCCGTCTGTGAAAAGCGAGATTGCTTCGTCGGGCGACGCCCTCCTTTCCATGAACCCGATTTGACCGGTATTTGTATCAATGACGGCTTGCCCCTCATAGCCCAAGGCTACCCCGCCCCTACCCCTCCCCAGAGGGGCGAGGGGACGATACTCCCTCTCCCGCTCTGCGGGAGAGGGTTGGGGTGAGGGGCGGCTTCGGTTTGAGACCTGTGCGGTTCATGGTTCGTGGGCAGTATCGGCTTCTCCGATACAGGCAGCTTGCAATGACAATAGGTAGGTTGGCGGTGAGCGAAGCGAACCTCAACAAACAACATCAAGATGGCCCTTGGTTTGTTGGGGTTCGCTTCACTCACCGCCAGCCTACATGAAAAACCAGGCAAAGCCTGCATCCGATGGAATGCCGGCATACTTTGAAACAAAAAAGGGTTAGCTTCTTAACTAACCCCATTTCGTGATTGGTAGGTCGTGGCAGGCTCGAACTGCCGACCAACGGATTAAAAGTCCGCTGCTCTACCGACTGAGCTAACGACCCGTAATCGGCAAAACGTCGATTATAAAATTATTTGCCTGGTCAGGTCAATTTTCAATGGGATTTACGCTGTTTTGGTAAGGCCGAGTTCGCGTCCGAGGTAGAGCCAGGTCTCGACCACGGTGTCGGGATTGAGGGACATGCTCTCGATGCCCTCCTCCATTAACCACTTGGCGAGGTCGGGATGATCCGACGGGCCCTGGCCACAGATGCCCGCGTATTTATTGGCTTTGCGGCAAGCTTGAATAGCCATGTGCAACATTTGTTTGACCGCCGGATCGCGTTCATCGAAGGATTCGGCGACCAGGCCCGAATCGCGATCAAGCGCCAGTGTTAATTGCGTCATGTCGTTCGAGCCGATCGAAAAACCATCAAAGCGTTTGAGGAATTCGTCGGCGAGAATGGCATTGGAGGGTACTTCGCACATCATGATGATGCGCAGGCCGTTTTTGCCGCGTTCCAGGCCGTTCTTTTTGAGTATCTCCAAGGTGCGATCGGCCTCGCTGAGCGTGCGGACAAACGGCACCATAATTTCGATGTTGGTCAAACCCATTTCGTCGCGCACTTTTCGTAGCGCCGTTAATTCGAGTTCGAAACAATCGGCGAAGGAATCGGCGATGTAGCGCGCCGCACCGCGAAAGCCGATCATCGGATTTTCTTCATGCGGCTCGTATACGTTGCCGCCGATTAAGTTTCGATATTCATTGGATTTAAAATCCGATAAACGCACGATAACTTTCTTCGGATAAAAAGCAGCCGCCAGGGTCGCGATACCTTCGGTGAGTTTATCGACGTAAAACACTTTCGGATTTTCGTAGCCGATGCAGCGATTCTCGACTTCCTTGCGCAAATCGGGCGATACGTTCGGATAATCCAACGCGGCGCGCGGATGCATGCCGATCATGGCGCTGATGATAAATTCCAAGCGCGCCAGGCCGATGCCATGATTGGGTATACCCTGAAAATCGAACGCGAGTTGCGGATTGCCAACGTTCATCATGATTTTTACCGGCAAATCGGGCAGCTTATCGAGCGCAAGATTCAGTATTTCAAATTTCAATTTGCCGTGATAAACATTGCCGGTATCGCCTTCGGCGCAAGAAACCGTCACCTGTGATCCTGGCTTCAGTACGTCGGTCGCGTTGCCGCAACCGACGATCGCAGGCACACCCAGCTCGCGTGCGATGATCGCCGCGTGGCAGGTGCGGCCACCGCGATTGGTGACGATCGCCGCTGCGCGCTTCATCACCGGCTCCCAGTTTGGGTCGGTCATGTCGGTGACGAGAATATCGCCGGGCTGAACCTGATCCATCTCGCTGGAATCGAAAATGATACGGACCGTGCCGGTACCGATTTTCTGACCGATGGCACGGCCGGTGGCAAGCAATTCGCCTTTTTCCAACAAACGATAGCGGCTGTATTTTTCTTGTTTCCCTTGCGATTTCACCGTCTCCGGCCGCGCTTGCAAAATGTACAGCTTGCCGTCGCTGCCGTCACGCCCCCACTCGATATCCATCGGGCGTTGATAATGCTGCTCGATAATCATGGCATAGCGCGCGAGTTCTTCGGCTTCGGCGTCGGAAATTGAAAAGCGATTGCGATCTTGTTGCGGTACATCTAAAGTCACCGTCGATTTTCCCGTTTCTTGCGAATCAGAAAATATCATCTTGAGCGCCTTAGAGCCGATACTGCGGCGCAAAATCGCCGGGCGCTTATTTTTTAGGCAAAATTTACTGACGTACACTTCGTCCGGATTGACCGCACCTTGCACCACGGTTTCGCCCAGGCCATAACTCGACGTAATAAATACGACTTCGTTAAAACCCGATTCCGTATCGAGCGTAAACATCACGCCGGCGGCGCCGATGTCGCTGCGCACCATACGCTGAATGCCCGCCGAAAGCGCGACTTCGCTATGAACGAACCCTTTGTGCACCCGATAAGAAATCGCACGATCGTTATACAGCGAGGCAAAGACGTGTTTGACGGCGACAAGAATATTGTCGAGGCCATGAATATTCAGATAGGTTTCTTGTTGACCGGCGAAGGACGCATCGGGCAAATCTTCCGCGGTGGCCGAGGAACGCACCGCAACGGTAATCGGTGAACCGGCTTCCGCCAACATTTGCCGATATGCAGTAGCGATCGCCTCGTTCAACTCAGGTTGAAACGGCGCATCAATCACCCACTGGCGAATCTGCTTACCGGATTGCGCCAGCGCGTTGACATCTTCGATATCGAGTTTGCGCAGTACCGCTTCGATGCGCTCTTCAAGATTATTGTGTTTTAAGAATTCGCGAAACGCGAACGCAGTTGTCGCAAATCCGCCCGGAACGCGCACGCCGGATTGTGCCAACTGGCTGATCATTTCCCCGAGCGAAGCGTTTTTGCCGCCGACTTCATTGACGTCGGTCATGCGTAAATCACGAAACCATGCAACGTATTGTTGTGCCATCCCTGTGTCCGGTTGGTTTATCTGAAGAGGAAACCCGTTATTATAAACAACTCTCCTTTATAGGCCGCACGACGCGGTGATCAAAGCCATGTCTACTCAGCGCAGCGTTTTTTTTGTTTCCGACGGCACCGGCCTCACCGCCGAATCGCTGGGGCAATCGATGATCACTCAATTCGACGATGTCAGCTTTGACCGCATTACCATCCCCTTTGTTGATAGCATTGAGAAAGCGAACGCCGCAATCGCGGAAATCCGCGAAGCGACGGCGCGTGATGGTAAACGGCCGATCGTTTTCAGCACGCTGGTCGATCCCGAGTTGCGCGCGATTATTCATAGCGTAGATGCGTTGTTGTTGGATTTCTTCGAAATTTTTATCGGCCCGCTGGAACGCGAACTCGGTGAAAAATCCAATCATCGCGTCGGCCGCAGCCACAGCGCCAGTAACACGCTGACTTACGATGCACGGATCGAGGCAGTGAATTACACCATGGCGCACGACGACGGCATCACCGAAAAAAATCTAAGCGAAGCGGAAGTGATTTTGGTCGGCGTATCGCGCAGCGGCAAAACGCCGACGTCGCTGTACATGGCGCTGCAGTTCGGAATTAAAGCGGCGAACTATCCGCTGATTCCGGAGGATATTGGGCAAATGCGATTACCGCCGGCGCTGCAGCCATTCAAACGCAAAATGTTCGGCTTGACCATTTTGCCGGAACGATTGCGCCGTATTCGTGAAGAACGCCGGCCCGGCAGCAAATACGCCGCGCTGGACAATTGCCGCTTCGAAGTCAGCTCGGCCGAAGCGCTAATGCGATCTCACGGCATTCCAATATTAAATTCGACGGATAAATCGATCGAAGAAATATCGACTCAAATTTTGCATCAGGCGCATCTCGTCCGGCGAGTATTTTAATATCGAATTCGTACTAGACAATTAACTGCATTTTGTCGGGAAATTTTACAGGTTGAGAGCCAAAACATTACCGAAAAACAAAAAGTCCTCATTTTATCAATGAATTACGAATGTGGCACAGCTATTGCGGCAAGATGTACGAGGGTGACGGTCAACTACGCCAAAAGTGTGAGGCTAGGATCTTCAATCTAGAAAAAGCATTAACTTTCTATTACTTTTGGCCTATTGAAATATTGCCGGTTTGCGGTAGATTCAAAGAGCGTATCGCAAAAACAAGCGAATCGGTCTGTAAAACTGATGTAACAAGATCAATAACAAGGGTTACGGGCGACGAAATCTTCAGGAGGCTGGCCTCAAGATGTATCCTACCAAACATGTTTTTGGAATATCCAAAAACTATGTAGTCTGCAAGCGATTTGCAGCGCGCTCAGCGAGTATTTCGCGGAGATTCCCAAGAACTCGTAACGCAGTTCCGGGGCAATTATGGTCACGGCTAGCCGCGGCGCTTCTGTATGCGCGAGTTGAGCGCGCCTGGTCCGATGCTTTCGACGCTCACGCCACGCTTCAATCCGTCCAAATTTTTCATCGCAGGGTGTGCGAATGGCGTAACGCTTTATCCATTTTTTTACCCAAGGCTGGGCCCAAATGAGCGCGCTCCTAAAAAAAATATCGCCGGATCCGTCTCAAAAATTTGCGTGGCGATCGCGTCTGTGGTCTGTTTTTCTAGCAGGTCGTTCCCGCGCGGTACGAATGTTCCATTTATTTCTTTCCGCGCCGCGATCTACCGACGCTAAATTACTTTTCGGGTTGGGGACGCTGCTCGCAGTGGTCGGCATTACTAGCACAATGGTTTTCGGTTCTATGCGTTCGTTGCAACAAAATTTTGACACGCTAACATCGATGACGGCCTATATCCATACGCTGCACGACGTGAGGCGCGACATCGATCGCTTAGATCTATATAGAGATAACGTTCCGACGAGCGTCCGTAACAATCCTGGAATGATTGACGCGCTGCGTGCGCGATTGAATTCGAACCTACGGCATGTGGGCATGCAAGCCCGCACGCTGCGTTCTCGGGAGCGAACTATGTCTTACCCGAAGGGTGTGAGCCGTGTTGATTTCACGTTTTTGCTCGACACGTTGAAAACATCGAATGAATTTGAAACGAATGGCCAAGTCATCGAAGCGCAGGTCGATTCTGCTGCGTCACGTTTGATAAGGCTAAAAGAATCGATTCCTACCGCGCAGGAACAAGCGTCATTGGAACTAGAACAGGCGGTGTTCGAAAGTCGTAAGCTACAAAGCCAATTGATGCAGCATGGCGCAGCCTTTCTCGCAAGTGTGAGTTTGTTGATGATGCTTTTGTACTGGCTGATTCAGCATCGCGCCGCAATAATTTCGCCTGTCGCTCCCCGCATCGCCAACACCACCCCTAACACCGCCGAAGATACGTGCGAGGTCATTCCCGATAATCACTCAATCGCAGAAGCGGCGCGTATTGCTGAGCGCGCATCTATAGCGCGTGATATCCACGATGATTTAGGCGCGCTGTTACTGGCGATTAAGTTCGACTTGAAACGTTGGTCAAAATTAGCGACGCATACGCGGCGCGCCGTCGATAGCGAGTGGCGAACGATGCTTGATCGAGTCGATGCTGCGATGAATACCGTCACACGTATAGCGGGCCAGCTTAAGCCATACTTGGTTGAGCGGGTCGGGCTTTGGAATGCGATCGAGTCGTACGCTAATGAGTTTCAAGGTGTGGTGGACATTCCATGTTATTTGCACTTTGATATCCGCCATCGATCCTTATTGCACAACGAAAACGCGAGCGATATTTTTCGCATATTTCAAGAATCATTGACCAACGTGGCTCGTCATGCAGAAGCCTCAATGGTCGAAATTGCCGTACTGGAAGTAGAAAACTTTTTGACGATCGAGGTTACCGACAACGGTAAGGGCATTCAGCATGATCACATCTTGAACCCGGGCTCACTGGGCGTTGCAGGCATGATTGAGCGCGCAAAACGCCTTGGCGGCGAACTCAAGATTAGTCAACGACTCACCGGCGGTACCCGAGTGTTTTTCCAAATGCCATTTCCAGCAGCCGCGTGAGCAAAGGCGCATTACGCATCCTGATCGTCGATGACCACGCGTTAGTTCGCTCCGGCATCCAGCGCATTTTGGCCGATGAGCCGGACATCGAGTTTGTTGGTGAGGCCGATACCGCCGCCCAAGGCCTTAAGCGCGTTCGCAGCGAAGAATGGGATGTAGTCGTGATGGATATCAATATGCCCGGCCAGAACGCCTTGGATGTTCTACGCCACATTAAGTTGGAGAAACCTGATCTGCCGGTACTCATCTTGACTATGTATCCGGAAAATCAGTATGCGATGCGAGCGCTGAAAGACGGCGCGTCGGGTTACCTCACCAAGGCCAGTGCGCCAGATAGCTTGATTGTGGCAATTCACAAAGTGAATGAAGGTGGTGCCTATGTGAGCCCAAGCTTGGCATTGCAATTAGCGGGGCAGCTCAGATCGAAACCGAAAGAGACACTTTACGACTTATTGTCCGATCGAGAGTTCACGGTGCTTTGCGCGATTGCCGACGGAAAACAACTCGCGCAAATCGCTGAAGAACTCAACTTAAGCGCAAAAACGATTACCACTTATCGAACACGGGTATTAAATAAATTGGGTATGCACAGCAACACCGAGTTGATTCGATACGCGCTCGAGCATGGGTTGATTGATTAAGTGAGCCTTTAGTTGGGTCACGTGCCGCTCGCGAAGGGCTGATGCGGATTGCATCACAAACGCGATCAGACAGCGTTCTAAAGCCGCGCATGTTTTGGCGTCCCCAGGGGGATTCGAACCCCCGTTACCGCCGTGAAAGGGCGATGTCCTAGGCCTCTAGACGATGGGGACTTAGGATCAAATTCGTGATTCTCTCGAATGTCAGCATCATTTCAGGTGCGTTTTCACGAACAGGCCAAATTCTATCACACTAAATCAACAGGTTGAAGTGATTTCCGCCATCCGTCCAGTGACCGGAACGGCGCGATTCAAAGAGCAACCATCTGTTAAATCAAATACTTAAAATTTTACATCGTCGATAATCCTAGTCGGTTTTTGCCATCACTTTCTGCCGTGGTGCGTCACCAGCAGTTAAAAGTCACACAACAATTCAACCGCGTGGTAACGAATCCGATCGACCCAGTTTAGTAAAATTAACTTTTTATTGTTTTAAAATAGTTAGTTAACTATTAATTGTAATCTAATTTAGTAAAAATTCTCCAATTGTCGTTATTTCGGTATGGTTTTTGCGTGACCACCATCGACTGTCTGAAATCCACACCCGAAGGTTAGTAGATGAAGCCGTTCCCTGTTTTGTTTGGTGCCGCACTATTGACGATCGGCGTCATTTCCCGCGCGGAACCCAATCGCTATGACGATAACGCGTCGATCTATTACCCCATTACGTCGAAGCCAATCACGCTTTCAGTTGAACCAAACTTAGGCGGGGACCATGCCGACTCGCTCGATCCAGGACTCTTTGCTTCGTCGGTATTGGTACTCGACCGATCATCGGGCGTTGTTCTGTATGAAAAAAATCCTGACGTTACTCAGCCCATTGCCTCGATCACGAAATTGATGACGGCGATGGTGGTGTTAAATTCGGGCCAGCCGCTAGAGCAGATGCTCACCATTACAAGTTTGGATGCACGAGTCGCACGCCCAACCCATTCGAAGCTTCGCATAGGCGCGCGCTTGAGTCGTAGCGAGCTGCTCCGGCTGATGTTGATGGCGTCGGAAAATCGTGCGGCGGCGACGCTCGCGCGCTCCTTTCCCGGTGGTCTGGTAGCCTTCGTTCGCCGCATGAACGAAACCGCACTGGCGCTGGGTTTGTTCTCCACCCAGTTCGCTGATCCGACCGGCCTACATCCCGGCAATGCGTCAACTGCGCGCGAACTCGCCACACTCGTTCAACACGCGTCGCGCCGAGATCTTATTCGTGCCTATTCGACGACGCCCGAATACGCGGTATCGCTACGCCGTGCGCGTGCGACGCTGTTTCAAAATACCAATCGCCTCACCCGAAGCGCCGATTGGGACATTCGATTATCGAAAACCGGATTCATCAACGCGTCCGGTCAGTGCTTAGTGTTGGAAGCTAACGTGGCTGGGCACCCGGTTGTGATGGTGATACTCGATTCTTGGGGTAAAGGTGGTCGCGTCGAGGACGCGCAGCGTCTTAGAGGATGGTTAGAAAAGCGAGCCGAACCTTGGGTCGTCGCCCGCATGTAGTCTTGCAACCCAGCTCCCGAACATACTAGTGTAGTGTCCCATAAATAACATTACAGTTAAGTCGCCTTCTTTTTCCCTGGGGGCAGGGAGGATCCGGGCTTAATCTGCTCCATCTTCACCCGCGCCCGCTCGATCTTCTGGAT
>JANOGO010000019.1:0-32391 GCA_031406045.1 Pseudomonadota bacterium | reverse complement strand
CTACAACGCCATGCCAGGTTCATGGAGTATGAGCAGCATAGGCGCGGATGCAGGCCGCTCGCAACGACACTATTGATGTAATTTTCGCTTTAGGAGAAAGTAAAATGACCAAACTGATATCTATTGTTCTATTGGCGATTTTCGTCAGTGCTTGTGCTACGACTTCATCACCACCGAAAGCCCGCGTGTTCTTCGTCGAACCGAAGGACGACGCTAACGTCACGCAGGAATTCAAAGTGGTGATGGGCGTCGAAGGCATGATGGTGAAGCCGCTCGGCGATATGAGCGCCGATACCGGCCATCATCACCTGTTGATCAACGCGGAAAACGTACCTAGCGGTGAAATCGTGCCGGTCGATAAGCCGACGCAGTATATGCACTTTGGCAAAGGCCAAACGGAAACCATGGTTAAGCTTGCGCCCGGAAAATACAAACTCACGCTGCAATTCGCCGACGGAGCGCATCGCTCTTATGGTGAAAGCATGCGGGCGACGCTCTCAGTGACGGTTAAATAAGTCTTGATTCCCTGGCTTAACCCAGAAGACCCTTTTCCGTCCGTTTCTACCAGCCTCAAAAATCCTAGCGGCTTGCTCGCAGCCGGCGCCGACCTATCCCCCGAACGACTGCTCGACGCTTACTCGCAAGGCATTTTTCCGTGGTTTAGCGCGGGCGAACCCATCCTGTGGTGGAGCCCCGATCCGCGCATGGTGTTGTTTCCCGACGAGCTTCAGGTCTCGCGCTCGCTGCAAAAAACACTACGCAGGCATGCCTTCGAGATCCGCGTGGATAGTGCCTTCCAGGCCGTTATGTCGGCGTGCGCAGAAGCGCCGCGCGACGGCCAAAACGGCACTTGGATCACTGGCGAAATGATCGATGCCTATTGCGTGTTGCACAAACATGGTATTGCCCACTGCGTTGAGACTTGGATCGACGGCGAACTCGCCGGCGGTCTTTACGGCATTGCGCTTGGCCAAGCGTTTTATGGCGAATCTATGTTCGCGCGCGCAACCGATGCATCGAAAATCGCCTTCGCCCATTTGGTGCGCCAATTGCAGCGCTGGCAGTTCGGCATCATCGATTGCCAAATGCGCACCGATCATCTCGCCCGCTTCGGCGCGCGGGAGATTCCGCGCAGCGAATTCAGCGCGTTGCTCGCAAAATTGGTAAACTGCAACAATCCTGTCACGAAGAATCCATGGAAATTCGACGATGACCTTCATGAATGACATCCCGGCGGCAAAGCTACAGTTTTATGCCACCGCGCCCTACCCGTGCAGTTATCTCGCTGGCAAACTCGCCCGTTCTCAAGTTGCGACGCCGAGTTATTTGATTGACACCGCAACCTATAGCCAACTTGTAAGCCTCGGTTTTCGCCGCTCCGGTGCGTTCACCTATCGGCCCTATTGCGATCATTGCCAATCCTGTGTGCCGGTGCGTATCCTGACCAACGAATACGCCGGTAATCGCGCTCAGCATCGCGCCAAGAAGCGCCACGGCCACCTCAAAACCTTGTTGATGGGCCTGAAGTTCGACGCCGAACATTACGCGCTCTACCGCCGTTACCAAATGTCGCGTCACGCCAGTGGCGGCATGGATCAAGACAGCCGCGAGCAATACAGCCATTTTCTGTTGCAAAGCAACGTCAGCACTCATTTAGTCGAATTTCGCGAAGGCGATATCTTGCGCATGGTCAGCATCATCGACGAATTGGAAGATGGCCTATCGTCGGTTTACACTTTCTTCGATCCGGATTTACCGAACACTAGTTTCGGCACGTTTAACGTTATCTGGCAAATCGAATTGTGTAAAAAACTGGGCCTCCCGCACCTTTATTTAGGCTACTGGATCAAGGACAGCCGCAAGATGGCGTACAAAGCAAATTTCCGTCCGTTGGAAGGATTTATCGATGGGCGCTGGCAACGAATAGCCACCGAGAATTTATAGGCACCTCTCTCGAGAGGCAAGAAAGGTGCGGCTTTCCAGGCATGCGTCGCCAAGAGCCAAGTAGAATGTGGCTCCTCGCATGATGCATTAATTCTCCACACGCAGTTAAAAGAATTCGTTTGCAAAATAAACGTCTGCCCTCACCCCAACCCTCTCCCACAAGTGGGAGAGGGAGTTTAGTCCCCTCGCCCCTTCGGGGAGAGGGTTAGGGTGAGGGGCAGGTGCCCGACAATTCAAACACACAATTCGCGCCACGTTAACTTGCTGTACCAACTCGCCAAACCTTTCGTATTTCGCCTCGATCCGGAAACCGCCCACGACGTGATTCTGGGTCTGTTAAAGCGCGCCCATGGAATGGGATTGCTACCAACTAAGCGATTCATGGCAGCGCAGCCGACTCGCGCAATGGGTTTAGATTTTCCAAACCCCGTCGGCCTAGCCGCGGGCCTCGATAAAAACGGCGACTACATCGACGCCCTCGCCGCACTTGGTTTTGGCTTCATCGAGATCGGCACCGTCACGCCGCGGCCGCAGCCCGGCAATCCCAAGCCGCGCATGTTTCGCCTAGCTGAACAACAAGCCATCATCAATCGCATGGGTTTCAATAATCATGGTGTCGATCACCTGATAGAAAACGTAAAGCGCAGCCGGTATCGCGGCATCCTTGGCATCAACATCGGCAAAAATTTCGGTACGCCGATCGAGCGCGCTGCCGACGATTATCTCGCGTGCCTGGAAAAAGTTTATCCGTACGCGAGCTATATCACCGTCAACATCTCGTCCCCGAATACGAAAAACCTACGGCAACTGCAACAGGAGAATGAGTTCGATGCGCTACTTGCCGCACTCAAACAAAAACAAAAATCGCTCCATGCGCAACACGGCAAATACGTGCCGCTCACCATAAAAATTGCACCGGATTTAAACGAAACCGAAATCGATACGATCGCCGACCGCTTGCTTGCTCATAGCATCGACGGCGTCATCGCGACTAACACAACGTTATCGCGAAACGGCGTCGAGCAGTCGCCCTATGCAAAAGAAAACGGCGGCCTCAGCGGTAGACCGTTGCAACGGGCCGCAACTGATGTTGTACGCCGTTTGGGCCAGCAACTTAACGGCCGCATTCCGATTATCGGCGTCGGCGGTATCGATTCCGCGAGCGCTGCCGACGAAAAATTTGCTGCCGGCGCCATGCTGGTACAAATCTATTCCGGTCTTATTTATCGCGGGCCGGGATTGATCCGCGAAATTGTCACGAGCCGATGCTGATCGGGGTTCCCAAGGAATGCAAGGATGGTGAATTCCGCGTCGGGATGACGCCGGAAGGCGTGAAAGTATTAGTGCAGCGCAGCCACCCAGTGCTGGTGGAAAACGGTGCCGGTGCGCGTATTGGATTTACCGGCTCTGCTTTTGAGGCGGCAGGCGCGACTATTGTAGAAACCGCGGAAGAAATTTACCAAGCGGACCTCATCGTCAAGGTCAAAGAATTACAGCCAAGAGAATTTGCGTTTCTCAAACCCGGCCAAATTATTTTCGCTTACCTGCACGTCGCGCCTGCACCGGAATTGGCGCGCGCCATGCTATCGAAACAAGTAATCGGCATCGCCTACGAAACGGTTCGTGACGCGCAAGGCAATCTGCCTTTGCTCGCGCCGATGTCGATGATCGCGGGGCGTTTAGCCATCTCGATCGGCACGTGGGGTTTGCAACTGAACAATGGCGGTAAAGGCGTTCTGCTCAGCGGTGGCCCCGGCCTGCCGCCGGGCCGCGTGCTGGTGCTGGGCGCCGGGAACGCCGGCAGCAATGCGACAGATGTCGCCGTAAAGCTCGGTGCCGATGTGACGGTAATGGATATCAACGCTCACAAGTTAAGCGAGCTTAAAAAAATCTACGGCGAACGCATAGAAATAGTGGATGCCTCTTCCCCCAATATCGCCGCAGAAATTCGTCATACCGATCTCATCGTCGGGGCAATTCTCACACCCGGAAAACTCGCGCCAAAAGTAATCACGCGTGACATGCTGCGCAGCGCGGAGCCGGGCTCGGTGCTGGTCGACATTTGCATCGACCAAGGCGGCTTGAGCGAAACATCGCGTCCGTCATCTCATTCCGAGCCATTCTATGTGGACGAAGGCATCGTTCACTATTGCGTCGGCAACATGCCCAGCGCCCTCGCGCGCAGCGCTACGCTCGCCCTCGCTGACGCGACACTGCCTTATGTGGTCAAGCTTGCGGATCATGGCCTGGCAACCGCCTGCGCATCCGATCCGGGCGTCGCCGCCGGTGTTCAGCTTTATCGTGGCGACGTTACCCATGCCGGTATCGCGCGCGATTTAGGCTTAGCATATATGCCGATCGATACGCTTCTTGGCACAACGAATCCATGATAATCTTAAGCGAAGGTGCTCTGCGGGAGGGCGCCCCCGCATTAAAACAACACGACTTTGAACCATGGAAAATTATCTCGCGATCGTCGTCGGTACGGCGCTCGTCGATAACGTTTTGCTTATCAAATTGTTCGGCTTGGGGCCAATGTTCGGCGGCGCGCGCCGGCTTGAATCGGCGCTGTGCATCGGCCTGACCACGGCGTTTTGCTTAAGTGTTGTCACCGGCCTATCGTATTTGATCAACGAGTATGTGTTGGTGAAATACGAAGTAGAATTCTTGCGCGTCTTGATTTTTCTCATACTTATCGTCGCCTGCTGGAAAATCAGCGACGTCTACGTCAGTCGCAATAACCCGGCGTTAAAAACATCGCTCGGCATGTATTTTCCGCTAGCGTCGATCAACTCCGCCGCGCTCGGCGTTCCATTGTTAGTGACGCAAGAGCAGGTTAACTTCGGCGAGGCGGTTTTCTACGGTTTCGGTCATGCCATCGGATTCGCATTCATCCTCGTCGTGTTCGCGACCTTGCGCGAACGGTTGGAAGTAGCCGAAGTGCCCGACGCATTTCGCGGCACCGCCATTTTGCTGGTCACGGCGGGAATGATGAGCTTAGCGTTCCTTGGTTTCATCGGGTTAATCAAGTGATCGCTACGTTATTTCTTTTGCTGCTGTTGATTTTTGTTGTGACGTTTGCGCGACGTGTTTTATCGCGCTTGCGCGGTGAACCGGAAACTCTCGAAAACAAAATCAACGCCCAACTGCCGCAAACCCAATGCGGCCTGTGCGGCTACAACGGCTGCCGACCCTACGCCCACGCGATCGCAATCGGTGAGGCGGACATCAATCGTTGTCCGCCCGGGGGTGAGGCGAGCATCGAAAAACTGGCGCGTCTTTTAAAAGTAAATGCGAAGCCACTCGATCCGAATCGAGGATTAGCAAAAGCACGCGCCATCGCGGTGATCGACGAAGCCCATTGCATCGGTTGTACGCTGTGCATTCAAGCCTGCCCGGTGGATGCGATCCTCGGTGCCGCGAAGCAAATGCATAGCGTGCTGCGGCGCGATTGTACCGGCTGCGAACTATGCATTCCACCATGTCCGGTCGATTGCATCGATATGCGCGCAGTTGCGGTAGGCGTTCACTGATGAATAAACTCTTCGCGTTCCACGGTGGCATCCATCCGCCGGCCCACAAAACGGAATCGACGGTACGGCCGATCAAGCACGCGCCGTTGCCCGTGCGTTTGGTATTGCCGATGAAGCAGCACGCAGGCGACGCCGCGATCCCCGTTGTGAAGGTTGGCGACAGCGTGCGTAAAGGCCAACCCATCGGCGAGCCCGCATCAAAATTATCGGCGGCCATTCATGCGCCAACGTCGGGAATTATCAGCGCCATCGATCGTCATTTAGTGCCAAGCGCCGATAGTCACAGCGATCTGTGCATCACGATCGATGTTGACGGCAAAGATCAAGCGATTGTCTTTGCTCCTTTTCCCGTTGAGAAAACAACGCGAGACGAAGTGCTTAATCATCTGCAAGCGATGGGCGTTGTCGGGCTGGGCGGCGCGGTATTTCCGAGTGCTGCCAAACTAACCGCCGATCACGGAAAAGCCATTCATACGCTGATCATCAATGGCTCCGAGTGTGAGCCTTACATCAGTTGCGATTCGATGCTGATGCGCGAGCGGCCCGATGATGTGGTGCGCGGTGTCGCGCTATTGCAGCATCTATGCGGCGCGCGCGCTGTGATGATCGCAATCGAAGATAACAAACCGGAAGCTATCGCGGCGATGGACGCGGCGGTGAAGAAGCACGGTGGTGGTTTTCAAATCGTCACGCTGCCGACGGTTTATCCTTCCGGCGGCGCTAAGCAACTCATTAAATTAATAACCGGCATCGAAGTGCCCGGCGGGCAGCACGCGCCGGAATATGGCGTTCAATGCTTCAACAGCGGTACCGCGTACAGCGTTTTCCGTGCGATCGATCTGGGCGAACCGGTGATGACGCGCATTATTACCGTCACCGGCAACGTGCGCACGCCACAAAATTATGAAGCGTGTTTGGGAATGTCGTTGCGCGAGTTGCTCAATTTAGCCGTTGAAGAAAACGATACTGATGGCCATATTGTCGGCGGACCGCTGATGGGCTACCGCATTGATACATCGGACATGCCCTTGGTGAAAGCAGCAAACTGCATTATCGCCACATCAAAAAAATTATTTCCACCCGCAGCACCCGCCCTACCCTGCATTCGCTGCGGCCAGTGCGTCGAAGCTTGCCCTGCGGATCTATTGCCGCACGATATGTATTGGCACGCGAAGGCGAAAAATTTCCAGCGTGCGGCAGATTATTCGGTACGCGATTGCATCGAATGCGGTGCGTGTAACTACGTCTGCCCTAGCCGTATTCCATTGTCGCAATATTTCAAACAGGCAAAAGTTGAACTCGTTGCGCAAGATCGTGCCCAAGCGTTTTCGGATGCATCGCTGCAACGTTTCGAGCGCCGCGAAGAACGACTCGCCAGACTAAAAAGTGAAGCTTCATCGTATGCATCGCCGGAAGAAAATATATCGGCTCAAAATGAAATCGACGTAAAAACTGCTGCGGTGCAAGCCGCCCTCGCCCGCGCTCGCGTACGCCGCACCGGTCAAGGCGACATCTCAACATGAAGACCACCGCGATTACCGGCAAACTGTCGGTAACGAAAGTCATGTTCAAGGTCATGCTTGGCTTAGTGCCGGGCGTTATCGCTTACGTTTACTATTTCGGTCCGGCAATTTTAGTGTCGCTCGCAATAGCAAGCGTTACTGCTCTGGTCGCGGAAGCAATTCTGCTGCTCATTCGCCGCAAACCGGTCTGGCCGTTCGTAAGCGATATGAGCGCGCTGCTCACCGCATGGTTACTCGCGCTATCCATGCCGCCGCTATCTCCATGGTGGCTTACGGTGACTGCAACATTGTTCGCCATCGTCATAGCAAAACATATTTTTGGAGGCCTCGGCTACAACCCTTTCAATCCCGCCATGGCCGGCTTCGCGGCGGCGCTCATCGCATTTCCATCGGCGATGAGCCACTGGTCGCCGCCGAATGAAATCGCGTCAACGCGTGTGGCGTTTCGCGATCAACTCAATTATATTTTTCCGGAGTTCGCGAATAAAGCCTTCGTCATCGATGCGGAAGCGATGGCGACGCCGCTCGATACATTGAAGGTTCACCTTAGCACCAAAGAAAAAATCGACGATTTTTCTTACATGCCGATCTTCGGCAAACTCGCCGGCAAAGGCACGGAAATGATCGCGCTGGCTTATTTGCTCGGGGGACTATTTTTATGGCAACAACGCCTGATTACCTGGCATTTGCCCATCGCGTTTTTGGCCGTAGTCGCCGGCATGGCAGAATTGTTTCACTTAATCGATCCGACAAAACATGCCAGCGCGATATTTCACCTGTTTGGCGGCGCAACTATTCTCGGCGCGTTTTTCATCATCACTGATCCGGTTTCCGCGGCGACCACACCGAAGGGAAAAATAATTTTTGCCGCCGGCGCTGCGCTGCTCACCTTCGTGATTCGCGTATTCGGCGGCTATCCCGACGGCGTCGCGTTCGCCGTACTATTTATGAATATGTGTGTCCCATTAATCGATGCTTACACCATCCCACCGGTGTTCGGCCGCAAGCCCATTCGTGCGCGAGGTCAACCATGAATCCCATTTCAAAACTCAACAAGCGCAACGGATTAATCCTCGCCGGCGTACTATTGCTCGGCCTAGCGATCCTTACGCCGATCAACAGCGTCACGCGCGAAATCGTCATCAAGCGCGAAGAAGAAGAAAAAATGCGCGTAATCGGGCAAATCTTGCCGCCCGAGTTGTACGACAATCGCCTGTTGCGCGACAGCGTAAAAGTAATGCCTGATCAAGATTTATTGCACACCCGCCACCGCACTGTCGCCTATCGCGCGCGCCTGCAAGGCAAACCCAGCGCGGTGATTTTCGAAATGACCGCGCCCGATGGCTATAGCGGGAACATTTTCCTGATCATCGCGGTAAAAGAAGACGGCTCCGTATCCGGCGTGCGCGTTATCAATCACAATGAAACACCTGGCCTCGGCGATTACATTGAAATCGTCAAAAGTAATTGGATCAAAATCTTCCGCGGCGCGGCGCTGCGAAACACCAGCGACGTGCGTTGGGAAGTGCGCAAAGACGGTGGACGATTTGATTTTGTTGCAAGAGCAACACTATCAGCGCGCGCGATTGTGCATGCGGTTCATCGGGCCTTGAAGTATTACGAATCGCATAAGATGGAGCTGTTTCGAGAAACTTAGTGAAAGTGTTAGCGTAAAAATGCGATGACGCCGATCACCAAAGTTGCGGCAAGCGCCTGCCAATGTACGAATCAATGCGCGATTCCCACTGCTGGGTCGGCTTGCATCGGCGTTTGTGTTTCGTCTTCGGTCCGCCCACTCGGCCGATGCTCGGCTGCGAGTAGCGAATAGAATACCGGCACGATGAATAAGGTGAACAGCGTGCCGACCACCATGCCAGCGACCAGCACGATGCCGATACTGTTGCGCGCGGCGGCGCCCGGCCCGGACACAAGCAGCAAAGGAAGTTGACCGAAGACCATCGCCGCTGAGGTCATGAGCACCGGCCGCAGCCGCGTCAACGCCGCTTCGCGCACCGCTGCTGTCCGCGATAGGCCGAGCGCCTGTTGGGTATTGGCGAACTGCACGATGAGAATACCGTTCTTCGCGATGAGTCCCACCAGCGTGATCAGGCCGACCTGCGAGTAGATATTGATCGTGGTGAGATCCAAGAAGCTGAACAGCAGGGCGCCGGAGATCGCGAGTGGAACCGAACCAAGCAGCACGATCAGCGGATCGCGGAAGCTGCGGAACTGCGCCGCGAGCACCAAATAGATGAGCACAACCGAGAAAGCGAGCGTGATCGTGAGCGCCGCGCCTTCGCGGCGGATTTGGCGCGACTCGTCGGCGTATTCAAGCGTAACGGCCGACCCGCCCGCGGCCAACGCGGCAGTTTCTAGCACGCGCAATCCCTCTTCCTTGGTCACGCCGCTATTGACGCCGCCGAAAACGCGCACCGCATTGCGTTGCTGGAAACGATTCAGCGTGCGCGGCGCAGTGCTCGTTTCGATACGCGTGAAACTCGATACGGGAACGAGGTGGCCATCCGGCGTCCTGATTTTGAGATCGAGCAGCGGCTCGAGCGTCGTCTGGCCGTCCTCGCCGATCTGCGGGATCACCTTATAGCTGCGGTCGAAGTAATTGAACCGGTTTACGTACGCGCCGCGGAGCAAAGTCCCAAGCTCATGACCGACACCGGTCAGATCGAGCCCGAGGTCGGCGATCCTCTCGCGGTCGAGCACGACGCGTGCCTCGGGGAGATCGATTTTCAGATCGGTATCGACGTATAGAAACTTGCCGCTCTTCCAGCCGGCATCGAGCACCGCCGCCGTGGTCTCGAGCATCTGCTCGGGAGGCGTGTCGCTCTGCAATACCAGCTCGACGTCATACTGCCCGGGTGTGGGTAGCGGCGGGTCCAAGCGGGGAAACACACGTACCCCGGGGACCTGCGACACCGCGCCGTACAATTCGCCGAACATCTCCTCGGTCGAGCGCGTGCGCTCCTTCCAGTCCTTCGTGACGAGGCCGCCGTAGCCGCCCCACGCGGCGCTGAGCGACCACATATAGTCCGTCTCGGCGAACGAGTTGATGGCATCGACGAGCTTCAATGAGTCGCGCTTGACCGCCGCAAGCGATGCGTTCGGCGCCGCTTCGTAATACAGGCTGATGTGGCTCTGGTCTTCGACCGGCGCGAGCTCCTGTCGAGATAACATATACAACGGCCACGCCGCCACCATGATCAGCAGCGCAGCCGCGACCAGTGCAGCGCGCATCCCGAAGGCGCCGTCGAGTAAGCGCGCGTAAGTTCGCCGCACAACTTCGAAACCGCGATTGACAATTGTTGTCAGTCGGCCTTCCTTACCGTGCTCGTGCACGAAGCGCGAGCTCATGACCGGCGAAAGCGTGACCGCAACGACGCCCGACACGATCACCGCAGCGGCGAGCGTGATCGCGAACTCCAGGAACAGCGAGCCCGTCAGCCCGCCCTGAAAGCCGATGGGCGCGTATACCACCGCCAGCGTGATCGTCATGGCGATGATAGGGCTGATCAGCTCGCGCGCGCCGATGAGCGCCGCGTCGATCCGCGATTTACCCGCGCGCACATGCCGCTCTACGTTCTCGACCACCACAATCGCATCGTCGACGACCAGGCCCACCGACAACACGATCGCCAGCATCGTCAGTAGATTCAGGCTGAAGCCGAACGCAAACATAACGATCGCCGCGCCGATCAGCGATACCGGCATGGCGATAAGCGGTACCAGTGCAGTGCGCAGCGAACCCATGAAGAGAAACACCGCTAGGCCGACAATCAGCACCGTCTCGACGAGCGTCTTGGAAATCTCTTCGAGTGCGTTGCGCATGAACATCGTGCCATCCCAGACCAGACGCATCTCGATGTCCTTCGGCAGCGTCGGCGGCAGGCGCGCCATCGCGTCGCGCAGCCGGTCCGCAACATCGAGCTCGTTCGAGCCGACGACTGTCCACACGCCGAGATAGACACCTTCTGCTTTGTTGTACCTTGCAACGAGGGTTGCCTCTTCTGCGCCCAACTCGACTCGCGCGACATCCTTGAGGCGAACGATCGCCCCGCCGCGCTCAGCGACGATGAGGTCCGCGAACTCCTCAGTCGAGCGCAAGTCGGTGTTGGCCAACAGGTTGACCTGTACCTGATTCCCCTTGGTCTGGCCTACGGCGGCCAGAAAGTTGTTGCGCTGGAGCGCTGCTTGAACGTCGCCCGGCGTAAGATTAAGCGCCGCGAGACGATCGGGGTCGATCCAGACGCGCATCGCGATCGGCTGACCACCCTCGTTGTTGGTCACGCGCTGGACACCTTCGATCGTCGTAAGTTGCGGCTGTATGGTGCGCACCAGCCAATCGGTGATGGCCGGCACGCTGCGCGCGGTCGAGTTGAAACTGAGATAGAACGTTGCGTACGGCCGATCGGCGCGCACCACTTCGACGCTGGGCGGTTCCGCCTCCTCGGGCAACTAGGCGCGGACCTGCTGCAGGCGCGCAGAGATCTCCGCGAGGGCGGCTGTGCTGCTGTGGTTGAGTTTTAGGCGTACCGTGACCGTGCTGATACCGGCGCGACTGGTCGACTCAATGTGGTCGACACCGCCGATCGCCGATACGACCCGCTCGATCGGCGTCGACAAGAATCCGCGCACGGTCTCGGCACTGGCGCCGGTATAGGCCGTCGTGATCACCACGGAAGAGCTTTCGATTTGCGGATACTGCTGCACCGGCAGCGCCGTCAGCGCTCGCCACCCGATGAGCACAATCGCGAGGTTGACGACTATAGCGAGAACCGGATGCTTGATGAAAATGTCGGTAACCGAGCGCATCTCAATGTCCTTTTGAAGTGTGCTTTCTGTTCGTGCTGTTTACTTGGCCGGTCGCACATCCGCGACCGGGTCGGCTGCGATCGCGACGAGCACGGCCTCGCGCAACTTGAAGGATCCCGAAGCAGCCACTTGTTCGCCGGCGGAGAGCCCCGTGAGGATGACGACCTCATCGCCGAGCATCGCACCAACCTGGACCGGCCGGACGTGCGCGCGAATCTTGCCTCCCTTGTCGGGCATGAGTACAAACACGTGGGCACCGTCTGGTCCCGTGCGCAGCGCGCTCGCCGGGACGGCAATAGCCGCGCGCGGTGGGCCGACCGGCACTCGGACGCGCACGGACGCGCCCGGTGCAGGGGCATTGGCGGCGTCCGCGATCTTCGCGCGCACCATGGCGTTGCGCGTCGCGGGGTCGATGTGCGCATCAATCGCCACGATCTGGGCCGCGATAGGCGGCGCGATACCGGTGGCGAAGACCTCGATGCGCTCGCCCGCGCGCAGGGTGGCAGCGACCGCCTGCGCGACTGAGAAGTCCACATGCGCGGCCTCGTCGATACCCTGCAAGGTGGTAAGCTGCGTACCCTCGCTTAAGTACTGGCCAGGATGCACGTCGGCCAGGCCAACGCGTGCACGAAACGGCGCGCGGATCGTTTTGCGCTCGATGATCGCCTTAGTGCGCCCGCTCTGTGCCATCGCAACGTCGCGCTCCGCGCGCGCTTGATCCACCGCCGTCTCGGACACGAAGCGGTTCTGGCTCAAGCGCTGCACGCGCTCGAGCGCCGACTTCGCTAGGGCGGCCTGTGCCTGCAGCGCCTTCAACTCCGCCTGCTCGACGGATATGTCGAGCGTGACCAGCACCGCGCCCGCGTCAACGATTTGGCCCGGGGTCAGCATGACCTGGCGCACGGTGCCCGGCACTTCGTTACGCAGGGTGATCGAGCGTAACGCCAACACCGTCCCGATCGACGTTGTCGCCTCGCGGTGTTCGCGTTGCGACGCGACAGCGGCCGTCACCGACTACACCGGCTCGGGATGGTTCGCGGCGGCCGCGTGGGTTTGCTGTATTGATGCGTATTTCCACGCCGCCAGGCCGGCACCCGTTCCGACGACCGTGACGAGCAGCACGGTGGATGCAATCCAATGACGTTTCATACGTCAAATCCTCCTAAGCCCGTCCTGGCTGCCTTGTACATCTATAGGCAACATTGTTAGTAGGGGAAAACAAAGCACCCGCATTAAGACGTTAACCGGGGAATACTGCTGAGCTTGCGCCCAATTCGCGCAAAACTTAGCTCGCTGAATGGGCTTCGGACAGTGCTGGTCATCTGCCCCGAGCCATTAATCTTTCACTGCGCAGGCAGAACGGGAGGAACACCCGTATCCTTTACCAAGAACACGAGAAACTTAGCGGGTTTGGTCGCGCTTACGTTCTTGGATACGGCATGAATATCGGTGGGGGTTTCATAAAATGTTTGACCTGGCCCAACCGTAACCGGTTGGCCACCTTCGGCTTGCATCACGATGGAGCCCTCAAGCACGTAAACGAACGTGTGCGCATCGTGGCGATGCTTAGGAGTCGACGCCCCAGGGGCATACTCGACGGTGATCATCAAACCTTCCTTGCCCGGAATGTTTGCGAATTCCTTGCTCATGAGCGGCGTGATGATGGTATCTTGCGCGCTTTTCGCGCCATCCGGTTTTGACTCATTTTGGGCACAGGCTGACGTAGCCGAAAGTAGCGCTACGCTCGCGAGCGTCGCAATGCGCACGGATAGATTTTGTATTTCAAACTTCATGGTTTTCTCCTTTTACCGAAAAATAGATGCAAATGAATCTTAAGCGGAATTGCATGCTTTTTGGGGAGATGCTACCTTAGGTGACAAGAGTAATTTCGTTAATCGCCAATGACTCAGCCCGAAGATCAAGAGCAATTTGAATTAGTAAGCAGGATCAAAGAATGGGTTGCAAATGGGTTCGCTACAGAAATTTCCATCGCCAAGGAAGTCGGCGTTTCCCGTAATACGGTCAACCGTTGGGTTAATGGTAAACGAACAATCAAAAGCGGTCATCGTAAGTTGTTAGCGCAAATGGAGCGGACGATATGGGTTGAGTGTCACATCAGTCCGTTATGGGCGAAAGATGCCCTTTCGTTGGCGCTGCTAACCCTATTGAAACACCACGAAGATCAAATAGCCCAAAAAGCCGCGTTGACAGTATTAGAAATGTTGCCAAAGAATGACCATAAGCGCCTGGACGTTATCCTTGCCACGTTATTAATATTCGCACCAATGCCCGTTGTACCCCGGGAGGCCGATGAGCTAATAAAACAGGGAAGACAACTCGCCAAGTCCGATTCGGATAAAACCAGACTGCGGCTTTTTTCCGCGAATTTTAAATTCAAAGCACTTCGCTTGAAAGGCAAGTCAACTAGAACCGTAACGAAGATGGCTGACGAACTCTGCGATGAATACGAGTCGATATTTAAAGTGCTCCCAAATATCCTTCTGCTCTTTAATTCCCTTGAGGTAGCAAATGAGTTTTCCCTGCAGGATCGAGCTGTGAAAATACTTGACCGAATTCATACAATCCGAGATCGCGGAATTTCGGATGCTTGCAAGACCGGTGTGTTCGACGTGCGCGAATCGGTAAACGATCTTTGGCAATTGAAAGAAGCGCACAAAAAATGGACAGCTTATATCAGTTATCTGGTCAAGCTCCCAATCTATAGCGCAGTTGAACTAACTTCCGTAGCGCGACTCGCTCGAATGCTCTAAAACATATCGACAAAAAGGTACACTACGCAGTCACTCGTTATCTTTGAGCATGCGCTTCATAATTCTTGCACTACATGTGACGCTATTCGCGCAGTGGCCTTCCGCTTACGGAAAATCAGTCCGACCTCAACATCTCCATCCAACTTTCCTAAAATCGCAATCATCCGATCGAGCGTAAATCGACGCAGTTGGGCGTTGCGGATGCGGGAGAATTCGGAATGGGCAACACCGGTCAATTTTTCAGCGTCGCGCATTGAAAGTTTTCTCGCACCGAGAGTGGCAATAATTTTCGCCGCGATAAGGGCGCGCGCCTGTTCAACATCAGCATTAGCATGGCCAAAATCGCGATACACATTGCCGCTGCCGCGAATAAGTTCCAAATTAATTTCTTTCATTTCAATGCTTCCTTCAAACGTTTAACCCGCTCTTTAACAAGATCAACTTCAAATTGCGGCGTCTTGATACCTGACTTGGATTTTTTCTGGAACGCATGCAGCACCCAAATATCTACATCAATTTTAACGGCATAGATGCTCCGAAAGGCATCGCCCCGATAACGCAGCGCAATTTCAAATACGCCGCCCTCAACGCCCTTGAATGGTTTGGCCTTATCCGCCAATTCGCCTTCCGCCGCCAAGGTTAGCGCATCCAACATGTCACTTTGAACATCGGCCGGAAACGCCTCAAAATCCTTGCGAGCCGCTTTCAGCCAAGAAATGTTTCTCGTTTGCCTCATTGGCCATATGTTGACATATTTGTCAACATATGGCCAGCCCGCTACGCCGTCATCCGAGTGATCGTCTGGTATACATCAGGCGTGCAATGAATTACCCGATGTGAGAATAATATGCAGGCAGTCCAAGGGCTGGTCTAAGGCCATGCGGCTCTTGGATTATCGATAAACTAGTTTTCGCCGAGCGCTGAAAACTTCATTGAGCACCAAACTCGTTACTACGATCGTGCCGCCGATCAACGCCAAATCACTCGGACGTTCGCCCACTCCCCACCACACCCACAGCGGCGCGAGGATACTTTCTAATAAGCCAATCAAGCTGATCTCTGCCGCGGTCAGATGCGGCGTGGCGCGCACGAATAAAATGCACCCGATCGCCAATTGCATGACGCCCATCAGCCCGAGCAGGGATAGATCATGAGCCGACGCTTCAAACGGCCAAGCCAATGGTAAGGTCATCAACGCCGAAATAAAACTGCCGATCAACACCGCCATGACCATATCAGCTTGCGCGTGGCTTTTGCGCAGGATTGCGACGTTGATGCCGTAGGCGATCGGGACGAAGAGCGCGACGAGGTTGCCGATCATTCGCCCCGTGCCGAACGATTCGACGAACATGAGGCCGATCCCCAGCAGCGTGCCGGCCATCGCGATCCAGGTGCGTAGCGAGAGCCGTTCGCGCATCAATACCCACGCTGCGAGTGCCGCCGTGAATGGTGAAAGGCAGACGATTGCCTGTGTGTTTGCCACGGTAGTTAACGTAAGCGCAAGCAGAAAAAACGTGATCATGGTCGCAAATAAAATTCCCGATACGACTCCGACCCAGCCGACGCGGCGGAACTCGCCAACGCTATCGCGCCCATGCGTCACGCCTAACCAAATCGCCAAAAATAAAAAACTAAAACAGGAGCGCCAGAACACCACTTCCCAATTGTTGCCGACGCTGGTGTTGCGCACGATGATGCCGGACAAACTCCAGCAGATGCTCGCGCCGACCATTAAAAGTACGCCTAATGCGCGTTGGTTCATCGGTGAATTGTCATCGTGCCAGCACACGCATGGATTGTGGTTCGTGGCGTTGCATGCCAGAAGAGGCGCATAGGTATTGACTCTTCAGGCATCACGATTTTTGGAATTAGGATAGTGTTTTTGAATTGATGGTGGATCTGCTTCGCTTTATCCACCCTACCACCTTGTCATTGCGAGGAGCGAAGCGACGAAGCAATCTCGTTTTTACCGGCGATAACTGAATCCTAAAAGCGAGATTGTTTCGTCGCAAAAAACGCTTCTCGCAATGACAAAGGGATGGTTGATCTGGTGATTTCGACCGCCGAATTAATCCTAGTAAACCGCCCGCCCACCGGTAATATCGAACACGCCACCAGTCGTAAATGAGCAATCGCCAGACGACAGCCACGCCGCCATTGCGGCGATTTCTTTCACGTCAACAAAGCGGCCCATCGGAATTTTCGACAACATAAAATCGATGTGCTGTTGCGAAATTTGTTTGAAGATGTCGGTTTTTGCCGCAGCGGGCGTGATGCAATTGACCATGATGCCGTGCAGCGCTAATTCTTTGCCGAGGGATTTTGTCATGCCGATCACGCCTGCTTTTGCCGCGCTGTAAGCCGACGCGTTGGCGTTGCCTTCTTTTCCGGCGATCGATGCGATGTTAACGATGCGCCCATAGCCGCGCTTCATCATGCCCGGTACCAGTGCGCGGCAGCACAAGAACGGCCCGACTAAATCGATCTCCACTACTTTACGAAACTCTGCCGGCGAATATTCCCACAGCTTCACCGTGGGACCGGCGATGCCGGCGTTGTTGATCAGAATATCTACCGCGCCCAATTGTTTTTCCGTCGCAGCTAGTGCGGCGTCGATGTTTTGCTCGCTGGTGATGTCGACTTTGGCAGACATTACTTTTCCTGGTGCAGCCAACGCTTTCTCGGCCTGCGCCATGGCATCCGCATCGACATCCCACAGCGCCACCGTCGCGCCGGATTGCAACAGACGTTCCGAAATTGCGTAGCCGATTCCGCGTGCCCCACCGGTGACGATCGCGATTTTTCCTGCCAGGTCAATTTGATTCATGGTTTGCTTCCGAGTTGGTTAGAACAATGATTGACGTAATTATATCGAACAATGTCAGGCTGTTCTTTAATGGGATACTTTTCAATAGACGCCCTCCCTCACCCCCGCCCCTCTCCCGCAAGCGGGGGAGGGGATTTTCTCCCTTCTCCCTCTGGGCGAAGGGTGGGGACGGGGTAGCTTAGGGCTATGAGGGGCTGCGAATATTTCTTCTCGACGCATCACTTAGGTGCGTTTTCGGCTAGCACGAATTACGCCCGCAACATTGCGAACGCTTTGAAGCATCATTTGCAATTTTGCAAGATCAGGAATTTCTACCGTAAACAACATCGTCGCAGCCGCACCACGCGTCAACGTATTCGCCGCGGTCACGTTCACGTGCTCGCGCGCCATCGCGTCGGAAATATCGCGCAATAATCCTGCGCGATCGTCGGCTTCGACGGCGATGTCGACCGCAAATGGCCCGGCCATATTTCGACCCCAATCCGCGGGCATCATGCGCTCACGCCGTTCGCTGTCCAAACGCAAAATATTGCCGCAATCGGCGCGGTGCACCATTACGCCGCGCGACTTGGTCACGAATCCGACAATGGCTTCCGGCGGTGCAGGCTTGCAACATTTCGCCATGATCGTCGCGATATTATTTACGCCTAAAACCAAAATGCCGCGCGATGTGGTCCGCGCTTTTGCAGCCTGCGTAACACTTGATTCCGGCTGTGCAGCGACTTCGGTGACGAATACTTGTTGAATTTGCCGCGCCGTGATTTCGCCATGGCCGATCGCGGCGCATAACTCACTCACGCCGGGAAAGGAAAGCTTGGCAGCAACCTCTTCCAGTGCCACGCCGGTTTTTCCGGCGCGCTGCATTTCCTTTTCCAGCACCGCGCGGCCATTGGCGATCGCGGTGGTTAATTCCTGATGATTGAACCACTGCCGCACCTTCGCCATAGCGCGATGGCTGGCGAGATAACCCAAATTTGCGGTAAGCCAATCGCGGCTCGGACCGCCCTGCTTCGCCGCGATAATCTCAACGTGCTGCGCGTTTTGCAGCGCATAGTTCAGTGACACGATCGCGCCGTCAACTTTCGCGCCGCGGCAGCGATGGCCCAGATCGGTATGCACGTGGTAGGCAAAATCCACCGGCGTCGCGCCGCGCGGCAGATCGATCACTTGGCCTTGCGGTGTCAACACGTAAACACTGTCTTGAAACAAATCACCGGAGCGCTTTTGGCTGATTTCATCACGCCAGCTCAACACCTGGCGCAGCCATGCAATTTTCGCGTCGTATTTGCGATCACTTTTGCCGCCCTCTTTGTAGCGCCAATGGGCGGCGACGCCGAATTCCGATTCGCGGTGCATGTCATGTGTACGAATCTGCACTTCGAGCGTGCGGCCTTGCGGACCGATCACCGCCGTATGCAGCGAACGATAGTTGTTTCCTTTTGGGTGAGCGATGTAATCGTCAAACTCGCCGGGAACCGGCTGCCACAAATTATGTACGACACCTAGTGCAGTGTAGCAATCGCGAATATCGTCGGTCAACACGCGTAGCGCGCGAACGTCGTGAAGTTCATCGAACGCGAGGTTTTTTTCCTGCATTTTTTTATAGATGCTGTAGATATGCTTCGGCCGGCCATGCACGTCAGCGCGCAATCCTTCCGCAAGGATTGCCTCGCGTAACAATGTTCCCGCATGCTCGATATAGTTTTCGCGATCGGCGCGCCGCTCATCGAGCAAGCGCGCGACCTGTTGATAGGTTTCCGGTTCCCGAAAACGAAACGCAAGATCTTCGAGTTCCCATTTGAATTGCCACACACCAAGCCGATTGGCGAGCGGTGCATAAAGATTTAACGTCAATCGCGCTGCTTGGCGTTGTGCGCTCGCCGCCGCGTTAGTCAACTCACGCATCGCGCTCACCTGCTCGGCGAGTTTGATCAATACGACGCGCATATCCTGCGCCATCGCGAGCAGCATTTTGCGCAGACTTTCTAGCTGCTGCGCGTCCGGCACTGCACTTTGGTTGCTCAGGGATTCGATGGCGCGAATGCGCTTCAAGCCGTCGATCAGGCTCAACACATTTTCGCCGAACTCGGATGCGATTTTATCGCGATCCCAATCCGCAAAAACCGGCAACAAAATCGCGCTGATGCTGTCGGCATCGGCCTGAACTTCCGCCAATACGTCCGCTGTTGCGAGTGCAGATCTTAGGCGCGGCGATGGATTTTGTCCCCATGCGGTTGCCACCTGCTCGGCGAAGCTAGTAGCCGCAGGCGAACCACGACCGACCTCGCGATAATGCGCGAGCCAAGGAGGTTCAGAAACCGATTGCGCAGCGAGCGTCACAGCTTTTGTTGAGCCAAAACAACTAAAGTATCACGCGCCGGTAAAGCTTACCGGCCATACCAATAGCGCCGATGAGTTCGGCGATAGGCTTCGGCACTCACGGGACCGTCTTCAAAGCGAAACGTGACTGCCCCATCGAGATCGCTACGCAATACCGTGGCGCCGGACGCGGCATAGCGATCGAGGATTTCATTTTTCGGGTGACCGAATCGATTGCGGTAGCCCGCCGAAACCATGACGAATTGCGGCTGCACCGCGCGTAAAAACACCTCGCTCGACGAGGTTTTGCTGCCATGGTGCGGCGCTAATAAGACGTCGGATGCCAATCCGTCGCCGGACTGCTGCGTCAATTCAAGTTCGCTTTGTTGCTCAATATCGGCGGGCAATAAAATGCTGCCGGCAAGGGAACTGATCTTCAACACGCAGCCGCGATTGTTGTCGCTCGTCGATGCCACATTGACCCATGGGCTAGGATGAAGCATGTCGAATCGCACGCCATCCCATTGCCAACTTTGTCCTGCAAAGCAAGGAATAAAACGCTTTGCGCTGAGTGCGATCGCATGCTCGGCGGGTAAGCTGGCGGCGATCCAATCGATCGGCATGCCTTGCATTACCGACAACGCGCCGCCGCTGTGATCGCTGTCGGCGTGGCTCACGATCATGCCATGCAAATGTTTTATGCCAATGGCATGAAGGTAAGGAACGACGACACGGTTGCCGCTATCCGCTTCGCTGTTGAATTTTGGTCCCGTATCGTAGAGTAAGGTGTGTCGTGCCGTTTGAACAACAAGCGCCAACCCTTGTCCGACATCGAGTGTGGTGACCCAAAACGCATCGCTGTTTGGGCGCGGTGCTGAGAGCGCAAACAACGGCAACAATCCCAGCGCGCCAAGCCATCGCGCCGGAAATCCGTGTGGTAACAATAACCAGCACGCGCCGAGTATTCCCGCCGCGATTGCCCATGGCGGCGGCGCCGCACCGAGCCATTGCCCGAACGGCACGTCCCGAGCGGCTTCCAGCCCATGCATGCCGAAGGCCAAGGCGTGGTGCGCCCCTTGGAGCAATGCCTCGCAGCCCGGCAACAGGCCAATCAACGTTAATGGGACAACCAAGAAGCTAATCAACGGAATCGCGATGGCATTTGCGAGCGGCGAGATGATCGATACTTGCTGAAACATCGCGATCAACATTGGAATTAATCCGAGCGTCACGGCCCATTGGATGCGCGCGGCGTTGATCAGACGATGGCGCGTTTTCCCACGAATCCCTTGTAATGTTTCGCTGCTTCGGTTTGTAGTCACATAGAAAATTAATGCGACGGCGCCGAACGATAACCAAAAACCTGCTGCATTCACCGCCCATGGATCGAACAACAACACCGCGAACAATGCAGCGCATAACACTTGCGTCGGGCCGGCCACTCGATCGCGCAATAGCGCAATGGCGAATACGGCGATCATCAATAATGTACGTTGTGTTGGAATCGATAGCCCAGCCAAGGTTGAATAGCTGAGCGCCGCGGCAACACCGGCGAGCGTCGCCGCTTTGCGCGCCGGCCACCACAGCGTTAGGTGCGTCGACCGCCGCCACAAAAAGTAAGCGATAGAAAAAATCAAACCGGCAATCATCGTCACATGCAAACCGGAAATGCTGATCAGATGCCCTATGCCAGTTTGCCAAAACAAATCCCAATCCGTTTGTGCAATAGCACTTTGATCGCCGATTGCGAGCGCGATGAGCACGGCGCCGTAGCGCTGATTTTGCAGCACCGTGTGCATGTGCGATCGGATCGATTCGCGCGCCTGCTCAATCGAATATCGAAGTGAAAAATCAGCGACGCCTATACGACTACGCTCGGATTTGTCGCGCACGTAACCAGTCGCGCGAATGTTTTGCTCCAGCAACCACGCCTCAAAATCGAAGCCGAAAGGATTGGCGTTGCCGTGAGGCCGCTTTAAACGAACGCTCCAGCGCCAACGCTCGCCCGCATGAACCGGCGATTGCATCGAGCCATCACGTTTGAAATACCAACTTAAACTCAGATGGCGCGGAACGGTGGCTTGCGGCGTGAGAATTTTTTCAACATCGAAGCGAAAGCGAACGCCATGTTCGCCAAAGGTTGGCATGCCCGCGACCACGCCGATCACTTCGATGTCTTTGCTTTCCCATTCAGCGGGCAAGGAATCGGCGAGCCGGTAGTGTGCAAATAGCGCCGCCCAAATAAAACCGGCAAGACCGGCAATGCAAAGCTTTAGTACTTTGCGAACGATGGGTTTTGACGGCGAAACGAATCTAGACGTCAGCGCAAATACGAATATGGATGCGCCAAGAGCCAATAGCCCGAGGCCACTCAGTATCCAGGGGCTGGCCTCGGGCCATGCGGCTCCTGGCAGGGTCCCTTGCAACTGCAACAGCCAAATACCAAGCGCGAATGAAATGATGGCGAGGCGCACGGCATCGTTCCAAAGACGTTAAGCGCCGCTCAGTCGGCCATCGACGAGATGCAACGTACGGCCGGTCTTCGCCGCCAAATCGGGATCGTGGGTGACGATGATCAGACTGGTTTTGTATTTTTGATTCAGCGACAGCATCAAATCGAACACGCCCTGCGCGGTGTGGCGATCGAGATTGCCGGTCGGCTCATCGGCCAATACGCAAGCGGGTTTCGTTACCAGCGCACGCGCAACCGCAGTACGTTGACGCTCGCCGCCGGAAAGCTCGGCCGGCGTGTGATTGAGGCGATGATCTAGGCCGACATCGTTCAAAATCATTTGCGCTTGTTCGTAAGCCTTGTCGCGATTATCACGTCGAATCAGCAACGGCATCGCGACATTTTCCAGCGCGGTGAACTCGGGCAATAAATGATGAAACTGATAAACAAATCCGAGCGCGGAATTTCTCAGAACACCTAGGGCTTGCTGCGAAAGCCGGCTGATATCTTGCCCTTGCAGCGTCACGCCACCCTCGGTAATGTCATCCAAACCACCGAGCAAATGCAGCAGCGTGCTTTTGCCAGAACCTGACGCGCCGACAATCGCTAGCGTCTCACCGGCGCTCACATCAAGATTAATGCCAAACAATACCGGCACCTCAACCTTGCCCTGCAAATAAGTTTTGTGCAGATTGCGGCAGGAAATCACCAAGTTATTCTCACTCATAGCGCAACGCGTCCGCGGGCTTGATTCGCGACGCACTCCAACTCGGATAAATTGTCGCGAGCAAGGTCAACACGAATGACACCAGCGCGATTAAACCGACGTCGCGCCACAGCAATTCCGATGGCAGTTCGCTGATGTAATAAACGCTCTTATCTAAAAACGCGACGCCGAACGCGCGCTCGATTGCCGGCACAACAACATCGATATTTTTCGCGAGCAACACGCCGACGACAACGCCGATCAAGGTACCAAAAATGCCGATCAGCGAGCCTTGCACCATGAAGATTTGCATAATGCTTTTCGGTGCTGCGCCAAGCGTGCGCAGGATCGCGATATCCGATTGCTTATCGGTCACCACCATGACCAATGTCGAAACGATATTGAATGCCGCGACGGCAACGATCAAAAGAAGAATCACAAACATCACGGTCTTTTCAATCTGTACCGCACGAAAAAAATTCGCGTGGGAGCGAGTCCAATCGGAGATGTAAGCGTCGGCGGAAATTATCGTCGTTAAATCGCGCGCGACTTTCGGCGCCTGAAACAAATCGTCCAGCTTCAAGCGCACACCGGAAACTTTGTCCTGCATCCGATAGAGTTTTTGCGCGTCCGCCAGATGAATCAGCGCAAGGCCGTTATCGTATTCAAACATGCCGACTTCAAAAATGCCGACCACTTTAAATTGCTTCAATCGCGGGATCAACCCCGCCGGTGTCACCTGCCCTTGCGGGGAGATCAACACGACTTTGTCGCCGGGAAACGCATGCAAGCTGCGCGCCAACTCCGAACCCAGGACTATGCCGAATTCGCCGCCTTTGAGGTCGGATAGTTTTCCGTTTTTCATGTGAATACCGATATCGGCGACTTGATCTTCTAACGTCGGTTCAATGCCGCGAATGATCGCGCCGCCGACATTGCTGTCGAGCGCCAACATCGCTTGCGCCATCACATAAGGCGCAGCCGCGACAACGTTCTTTTGCAATTTGGCATCGGCGGCGATTTTTGGCCAGCCGGACAACGTGTTGTCGGCGCCGCTGATTTGCACGTGCGATGCAACACCAAGAATGCGCGCGCGCAACTCTTTTTGAAAGCCGTTCATTACCGACAATACGGTAATTAACGCCGCCACGCCGAGCGCAATCCCCAGCATGGAAATCAGCGAAATAAAGGAGATGAAATGGTTACGCCGTTTTGCACGGGTATAGCGCAGGCCGACGAAAAGTTCAAAGGGTTGCAAGTGTTTTCATTCTTCGTTAAAGACGTAAGTTTGCCACAACCCGGCGCCGCCATCGGTTTGGCGAATGATAAAATCGGTTCGACATGCGATTTTATTTTCTCGTTCCCGGTTTGCTTGATTCACCTTCTCCGCAAAAAATCCGAGAACTTGCGCCTGCTTTGGCGACATTGCTGGCGCGCGCGTCGGTTGCGCCGGAACGTTCATATTCGCTCGAGTCATGGATCGCGCAGAGATTCAGCCAAGTCGAAAACGACGAAACTTTTCCTCTCGCAGCGATTGCCTCATGCGCAGAACAAATCGCCGATTCGAGTGCGGCCAATTGGCTGCGCGCCGATCCGGTTCATCTTTCGGTGAATCGTGACCGCGTTGTTTTGCTCGATGCGAGTCAGCTCGAGATAACCATCGCGGAATCAAAAGCGCTGATCCTTTCCATGCAAATGCATTTCGCGAACGATGGCCTGACGTTTAGCGCGCCCGATCCGAACCGCTGGTATGTCGCAAGCGATAAACCCATTGCGATTCGTACACATCCGGTCAGCCACGTGCGCGGGCGCAATGTGGCCAACTATTGGTTCGACGGCGTCGACCGCGCTTTATGGCAGACCCGCTTGAGCGAAATACAAATGCTGCTCCATGCACATCCGGTGAACGAAGCGCGCGAAGCCGCGGGCCAATTAGCCATTAACGGCATGTGGTTTTGGGGGGAAGGAAAAGCGCCTAATTTCATAAAGCATGATTACACACAGATCGTCGCCAACAATGTTTTAATAGCAGGAATTGCGAAACTGACTGCAACACGATTCATTGAAACCAGCCAATTTCGTTGGGACGAAGTAACGCCGCGCCGCGCAGAAAACACTCTTGCTGTACTCGACCAACTTGACGTATCAGCCGCTTATGGCGAATGGCAAGCGTGGCAAACTGCGCTTATGGCAATGGATCAAAACTGGTTCGCGCCGGCCTATGCGGCGCTGAAAAAAGGTCAGTTAACAGCGATTAAGATTTATGCTCCTAACAAAGAACACGGCAAAACCTTTTCCATTTCTCGAATTGATCAACTCAAATTTTGGCGGCGCTTGCAAATCACATGACAAAAATTGTTGAGCGCGCGTATTCGCAAGCTGACACCGATCGGCTCATCGCGGCGGGAATTCATCCGGTGTTAGCACGAGTTTATGCCGCGCGTGGAATAAGCTCGCCGGCGCAACTCGACAACAAGCTCGATCAGTTGCTGGCGTTTTCCGAAATGAAAAATGCCAACGCCGCTGCGGTGTTGTTAGCCGATGCGATCGCCGCACAGCGCAAACTGATGATCATCGCCGATTACGATTGTGATGGCGCGACCGCCTGCGCAGTCGGTGTTCGTGGACTGCGGGCTTTCGGCGCGCGCATCGATTATCTGGTGCCGAATCGCTTCGAATATGGCTATGGGCTAACGCCGGAGATCGTGCGCCTCGCGAACGAGCGCGGGCCGGACATTTTGATTACCGTTGATAACGGCATCGCCAGTATCGACGGTGTTGCCGAAGCAAAACGCCTCGACATGCAAGTGCTGATTACCGACCATCATTTGGCGGCAGATTCCTTGCCCGACGCCGACTGCATCGTCAATCCGAACCAGCCGGGATGTCATTTTTCGAGTAAATCCATCGCCGGTGTCGGCGTGATGTTTTATGTGTTGATGGCATTGCGCGCTGAGTTACGCGCGCGCGGGCATTTCAACGGCGCCACCGAACCAAACTTAGCCTCGTTACTAGACATCGTCGCGCTCGGCACGGTCGCCGATGTCGTCAAGCTCGACGACAACAATCGCCGCTTCGTCGACCAAGGCGTGCGGCGCATTCGCGCCGGACAAGCCTGCGCCGGAATCAAGGCGCTGTATCGCGTTGCCGGCCGTGATCCGCGTAAAGCATCAACCTATGATTTAGGTTTCGTGCTCGGCCCGCGGCTCAATGCCGCCGGTCGCTTGGAAGATATGTCGCTCGGTATCGAATGCCTGATCACGGACGACGAAAGCAAAGCCACACAGCTCGCACAAAAACTCGATGCACTCAACAAAGAACGCCGTGAACTGCAAGCCGACATGCAAGAAAGCGCGCTCGCCGGATTGGAGAAAATCGATGCAAGCGATCGCGTGAGTTTGTGCGTGTTCGATCCGCAGTGGCACCAAGGTATCGTCGGCCTGCTCGCCGGACGTTTGAAAGATAAATTCCATCGCCCGGCTATTGCATTCGCACGAGGAAGCAATGGCGAATTGAAAGGCTCGGGTCGCGCTATTGCCGGACTGCATCTACGCGACGCGCTCGACATCATTTCCAAAAAATCGCCGATGCTCATCAGCAAATTTGGTGGCCACGCCGGCGCTGCGGGTTTGAGCATCCGCGAGGAATGCTTTACGGAATTCGCCGCGCAATTCGAATCGACCGTATCGAAATTATTATCGCCCGCCGATCTTGAGCAATTGATCGAAAACGATGGCGAATTAGCAGTCAACGAAATGAAACTCCCACTTGCGCGAGAATTAGGTAGCCAAGTATGGGGTCAAGGTTTTCCTGCGCCGATGTTTCGCGGCATCTTCAACGTCGTCAATCAGCGCATCGTCGCCGAGAAGCATTTGAAATTGAAACTCACCCAAGGTAAACACGAGTTTGACGCGATTTATTTTTCACACGTTGAACCGGTTCCGAAAACCCTATTTTGTATCTATCGACTCGCAATTAATGAGTATCTTGGTTTAGAAGATGTTCAGTTGACGTTGGAACATTGCTGCGCCGTGGAATGATTGATCGAGATCACTTTTAAGTATATCCTAATAGGATATACAAAAGGAGATAACCATGAATACAACGCGCCCTGCCCGAAAGTCATCGCTTTCGGCCACATCGACAACAACGGTGTTCACCTCGGGAAATAGTCAAGCGGTTCGATTGCCGAAAGCGTTTCGCGTTAGTGCCAAAACGTTAGAAATCTCCAAGCGTGGAGATGAGATCGTTTTACGCGAACAACCGCGCACAGTCGGCGCACTGATGGCCGATCTGCCCGTTCTTTCTAGAAGCGAAGCGGTGGAATTCGATTCCGCAATGAGAAGTATTAAAACGGGCGTGGGCTCCATTGAGGAACGTGACTTCTCGTGGATGGAGAATAGTCTTAGTACCAAAGCCCGCCCAAAGCGTCCGGCGATGAAATCGCCGGCCAGGAAGCGCGCATGAAGTATTTACTCGACACGGATACCGTTAGTGAAATGGTGAAAGGAATAAATCCGGGAATCACCAAACGCATGGCCACGTTAAAGACAGGTGACGCTGCGCTTTCGGTAATCACGCGTGGAGAAATTGTTTTTGGCCTGCAGATCAAATCGCTTAAGCCCTTGGTAAAACAGCGCATGGATCGCTTATTGGGCGCCATCGAAACACTGCCGATGATAACCGAGGCCGGGAGTTACTACGGCGAGTTGCGCGCTCATTTGCGAAACCTGGGAACGCCAATCGGTCCTAACGATCTGTGGATCGCCGCTCATGCACGCACGTTGAATCTCATCTTGGTGACCAATAACACCAGTGAGTTCTCTCGGGTGCCCAAAATGAAACTCGAGAATTGGATTTCGTGAGGCTTAACGGAAAATGTTTACCGCCCAAGCAGCATTGCCAGGAGCCGCGCCCAGCTTGCCTCGTGGCATGGCATGCTCGGAGAACCTCATGCCACTTGGGCCTCAGGCATGGGCGCCCAGGCCAAGCAATGCCGCGCCAAACGAAAACATTCCGAGAACGACTCGCATCCAATGCCAGGATTCCCAGCGTGCCAACTCTAACGAAAGCTCATTCGCACTAAGCGTTGCTGAGGCAAGGCGGGCGTTGGCGTGCTTGAAATATCCGGCATAGGTTGCCAGAACACACATGAAGAACACGCAGGCGACAAGCGTTGGCCAGCGCCCGGCATCTGCCTTCAAAAATGACACGCCTGCAGCGGCAATGCTTAACAACGAAGGAATGATGGTCAGCGGCGCGAAGAAGCGATAAAGGCGAGGTCCGTATTCCTTGTGCAACGAATAAAATGTTTCCGCAGGCAGCGAGCGCCAATAGGGAATAAAGATCGCTCCTTCCGCGAGCAGCGCGCCAATGAGCAATCCGATTGAGCCTGCGGAAAGCAATTGGAGACCATCACAGAAAGTCATAGTTGATAGAAGGGTTGAGCCGATGATTGATATCTCCACGGAAGCGGTATTATTTGGAAGTTTAGACTGATCTTACGCGCAATGAAATGCAGGTGATGCGGCCAAGTAGGGTGAGCAACTCGTTGCCCGCGCACTGCAATCAATATTCGATTGGTGAGTGGATTGGTGCGCAACGCTGCGCTTTTGCACACTCTACATTTTTTCGGTAATGCCTTGCCTGGAAAGCCGCACCCTTCTTGCCTTCGGTCATCGGTCGTCTAAGGTCGATGTAGTCAAACGCTCGTACTGTATAATTTTGTATTTTAAGAATTCAGAATCATGGAAGCCGAACGCCTCAACGCCCTCTCCTCTCAACTCGACGATTTGACCCTGCGCGCATCCGAGTTGCGGAGGTATCTTTGACTTCGATACCAAGCATTCGCGCCTCATCGAAGTAAACAAGCTCGCGGAAGATCCGGCCATTTGGCAGGATGCGCAGAAGGCTCAAGAACTAGGCCGCGAGAAGAAAACCTTGGAAGGAATTGTGCTGACGTTGGAAAGCCTCGATCAATCGCTTTCCGACTCGCGCGAGCTTTTCTCGATGGCGCGTGACGAAAACGACGACGGCACGTTGGCCAGCGTCGCCAATGATCTTCAAGGTTCGGAAAAAACCGTTGCGGACATGGAATTTCGCCGCATGTTTTCCAATCCGATGGATCCGAATAATTGCTTCCTCGATATTCAGTCCGGCTCCGGCGGCACCGAAGCGCAAGACTGGGCGCAAATGCTGTTTCGCATGTACACGCGCTACGGCGAGAAACGCGGCTATACGGTGGACGTGTTGGAAGAATCTTCGGGCGATGTCGCGGGCATTAAATCCGCTGCACTAAAAATCAGCGGCGACTACGCGTTCGGTTATCTGCGCAGCGAGACCGGCGTGCATCGCTTGGTGCGAAAGTCGCCGTTCGATTCCGGCAATCGCCGTCATACGTCGTTTGCCAGCGTATTCGTTTATCCGGAAGTGGACGATTCGATCGAGATCGATATCAATCCGGCGGATTTGCGTATCGATACTTTCCGCGCCAGTGGCGCCGGTGGCCAGCACATTAACAAGACCGATTCGGCGATCCGCATCACGCACTTGCCGACTAATATCGTCGTGCAATGTCAGAACGATCGATCGCAACATCGTAACCGCGCCGAAGCCATGGCGATGTTGAAATCGCGGCTGTACGAAGCGGAATTGCGCAAGCGCCAAGTGGAGCAACAGAAGCTCGAAGATTCGAAAACCGACATCGGTTGGGGTCACCAAATTCGCTCCTACGTGTTGGATCAATCGCGCATCAGAGATCTGCGCACCAACGTTGAAGTCGGCAATACGCAGGCCGTTCTCGACGGTGATCTCGATATTTTTATCAGCGCTAGCCTAAAGCAGGGAATTTAATTCATGTCCGACCAACAAGAACCGATTCAAGATACCAATAAAATCATCGAAGAACGTCGCGCCAAGCTGAATGCAATTCGCGCGCAAGGCCAGGCATTTCCCAACGATTTCGATCGCAAACATTATGCTCAGGCGTTGCAACAGGCCCATGCGCACAAGAGTAACGACGACCTCGATGCATCGCCGGTGACGGTCGCAGTAGCCGGCCGCATGATGTTAAAACGCGTAATGGGCAAAGCGAGTTTCGCGACCATTCAAGACATGAGCGGCCGCATTCAGCTTTATATCACAAACGATATCACCGGCGACGCGGTACACGATTCTTTTAAGCATTGGGACATGGGTGACATTCTCGGCGCCGAAGGCACGTTGTTCAAAACCAAGACCGGCGAGCTGTCGGTGAAAGTAAAATCGTTGCGCCTGCTTACGAAATCGCTGCGGCCGTTGCCGGAAAAATTTCACGGACTGTCGGATCAAGAACAAAAGTATCGTCAGCGCTATCTTGATCTGATCACCAACGAAGACACGCGCAAAGTTTTCATCACGCGCTCGAAGATTGTTCAAGCCATTCGCGAATTTTTAGTCACGCGTGGTTATCTCGAAGTCGAAACGCCGATGATGCATGCTATTCCGGGCGGCGCAGCGGCGCGGCCATTTAAGACCCACCACAATGCGCTGGATATGGAACTTTACTTGCGCATCGCGCCGGAATTGTATCTCAAGCGCTTAGTGGTCGGCGGCATGGAAAAAGTGTTCGAGATCAATCGAAATTTCCGCAACGAAGGTATTTCGACGCGCCACAATCCTGAATTCACGATGCTGGAATTTTACGAGGCTTATCGCGACTATCGTTACTTGATGGATTTGACGGAGACGATGTTTCGCGATGTTGCGCGTCAAGTATTGGGAACAACCGAAGTGACCTATCAAGGTCAAGTCATCGAACTTGGCAAACCGTTTGCGCGCTTGACCATCACGCAAGCGATTCAACAATATTTTCCGCAATATTCTGAAGCGCAGTTGAACGATCGCGATTTCGTCATCGCCGAATTGAATCGCCTTGGCGCCGCGCCGAAACCCGCTGACGGCTTAGGCGGCATGCAGTTGACCTTGTTCGAAGAAACCGCCGAGCCGCTTTTGATTCAACCGACGTTCATCATCGATTATCCTGCTGAAGTTTCGCCGTTAGCCAGACGCAATGACAAACATCCCGAGATCACGGACCGCTTCGAGCTCTTCATCGCGGGCCGCGAAATCGCGAACGGCTTCTCGGAATTGAACGACCCGGAAGATCAGGAAGCGCGCTTCGACGAGCAAGTGAAACTTAAAGAATCCGGCGATCAAGAAGCGATGTTCAAAGATAAAGATTACGTCACCGCACTGGAATACGGCCTACCACCGACCGCCGGCGAAGGCATCGGTATCGATCGCTTGGTGATGTTGCTAACCGATAGCCCGAGCATTCGCGATGTGATTTTATTCCCGCAGTTGCGGCGGGCTGAGGGATAGTTTGAAACAAAGTAAAAAGTCTTTTATCGGTGGCCTGGGAGCCAATATCCAGGGGCTGGCCTAAGGCCATGCGGCTCTCCAGGCATAATTTTATTAATTTATTACAGTTTAGTTAGGGGGATTTTATGGCACCAACAAACAAAGTAGCAATCGTTACGGGCGCCGGCACAGGCATCGGAAAATCTGCCGCGCTGGCGTTGTTAAAAGATGGCTACAGCGTAGTACTCGCCGGCCGCCGCCCTGAGCCTTTGGAACAAGTTGCAAAGGAATCCGGCGCAGGAAACCGCGCGCTTTCTATTTCGACCGACGTGGCGGATCCTAAAGCAGTCACCGAACTATTTGCTAAAACCAAAGAGAAATTCGGACGGCTCGATTTATTGTTTAACAACGCCGGCATCAGCGCCGGCGGCCCAATTGAAGACATCACGTTTGAGCAATGGAAAAGCGTTGTAGACATCAATCTGACCGGGCCTTTTCTTTGCACGCAAGCCGCTGTGCGCATGATGAAAAGCCAAGATCCGATGGGCGGGCGCATTATCAATAACGGTTCGATTTCGGCTCACGCACCAAGGCCGAACTCGGTGCCCTATACATCCACCAAACACGCAATCACCGGCTTAACCAAATGCACTTCGCTCGACGGCCGCAAGTACAACATCGTTTGCAGTCAGATTGATATTGGCAACGCGGCAACGGAGTTAATCGCACCGCGCGCTAAATTAGGCTTGCCGCAAGCCGACGGTTCGCTCGCGATCGAGCCGTTGATGGACGTCGATCATGTCGGCCAAGCGATTGTCTACATGGCAAGTTTGCCGCTGGAAAGCAACGTGCAATTCATGACGATCATGGCGACGAAAATGCCGTTTGTTGGTAGGGGGTAGCAACACACATCACCATTGTCATTGCGATCTGCCAGTATCGGCGCTGCCCATACTGCTCACGAACCATGAACCGCTAAGGTCTTAAACCGAAGCCCACCCTCACCCCAACCCTCTTCCGCAAAGCGGGAGAGGGAGTATCGTCCCCTCGCCCCTTCGGGGAGAGGGGTGGGGGTGAGGGGTCAGCCGCTATCGATACAAAGGGCGGTTCACCAGGGATCACGGAAAGGAGCGAAGCGACGAAGCAATCTCG
>JANOGO010000014.1:0-6578 GCA_031406045.1 Pseudomonadota bacterium | reverse complement strand
TCCTGCTCCGTCATGCTGGCGGCAATCGCCTGCATGGTTCCGTGTTGACGTTCGCCGGATTTATAAGCTTTTAGCGCGGCTACGATATAGGCAGCGCCTTGGCCGCCAAGCAACGGCACCTTATACACTTCCGGATACGCGGTGCGCCAGCCGGGAATGCCGTGGCATCCGGTGCAACTGTGATTCTTCTTATGGCCTGCGACCGGGTCACCTTCGGCCCAGGCCACGGACGCGGTGGCGCTCAACGCGATTATCGCCAACCATTTTATAAAACTTGCACGCATATTTTGATCCGTTTTCACTCTAAACAAGCTCCCCGAACTGATCTATCAGATTGTTTGAATTGATTAATGTTGTAGCTCGTAATTATAACATGGCGGAATGCCGCGCCAAGCCCCCGCAACGGTTACAGCCACTTGCGCCGCCGGAAAAATAGGATAAGGCCGGCGGCTAAAATCGCCATTAGAATCAACGTGCCTTGAAAGCCATATTTCCATTCCAACTCGGGAAAGTTTTTGAAGTTCATGCCAAAAATGCCGGTGATGAACGTCAGCGGCATAAATATCGCGGAAAACAGCGCCAATACTTTCATCACGCCATTGGTACGGTTGCTCATGATCGACAGATAAATATCGAGCATGCTGGACAGCATGTCGCGATAGGCTTCGACGCCTTCGATGATCTGCACGATATGATCATTCAGATCGCGAAAGTAAATCGCGGTCGATTCTTTCAACAATGGCGTGTCGTCGTGACGCAAGGTCGTAATCAACTCGCGCAACGGCCACACGGCTTTGCGTAGTACGATCATTTCACGTTTCAGGCGATGGATTTGCGGCAAGGTATCGGGCCGAGGTTTCACGGCGACGATGCCTTCGATCTGCTCGACTTTCTCGCCGAGTTTTTCCATCACGACGAAGTAATGATCGACCACTTCGTCGAGGATGGCGTAGAGCAAATAGTCGGCACCGAGTTTGCGGATCTTACCTTTTGATTGACGAATTCGTTCGCGCAACGGATCGAGCACGTCGCCGGGCTTATCTTGAAACGACAGCACGAAATTATTGCCGAGCACTAAACTCAATTGCTCGATGGCAATTTCTTGTTCCGCCTCGTTGTACGACAACATTTTTAGCACAACATATAAATAGTGTTCGTGGTCTTCAATTTTGGGGCGCTGGTCGGTGTTAAGAATATCCTCCATCACCAACGGATGCAGATCGTATTGCTTGCCGATTTTTTCCAGCACGCCGACATTTTGAATGCCGTCGATGTTGATCCACGTCACCGTGTCGGAATCTTTGTACGGCGCGCACTCCTCCGGCTGCGCGATCTCGCGCTCGGTTAGGTGCCCATCAAGGTAGTCGAAGAGCTGAATCTTGGTCGTTACGTTGGGTTTATCACCCAGATAAACCAGCGAACCGGGCGGCAGCCCGGCTTTTTTCGCACGACGTTTCATCACGCGCTTTGTCATGGCGACGTTAAAAGTGAAATTGAATGAACGTTATTGTAGCAAGTGCGAATGTCTTGCCGTGAAGAATTTTCTTGGCCACCTCGCCAGGAGGCAAGCGCGGTGCGGCTCCCAGACTACATGCCCTGGAACGCCGCACCAGTACTGGCTCAGCCGTAGGGTGCATTTATTTACCAAAGGGTGTGAACGGTGCATGAATGCACCCCACCCGTTAATACATATGCTGACCGCCGTTGATTGAGATGTTCGCGCCGGTGATGAATGCCGCTTCGTCGGAGGCTAGGTAAACGATCAGGCCCGCCACTTCTTCCGGCTTGCCTAAGCGGCCGACCGGAATCTGCGGCACGATCTTGGTATCGAGCACTTCCTTCGGAATTGCCATGACCATTTTCGTGCCGATATAGCCCGGCGACACGGTATTAATCGTCACGCCTTTGCGTGCGACTTCCTGCGCCAGCGCTTTCGTGAAGCCATGCATACCGGCTTTCGCGGCGGAATAATTAGTCTGGCCGAACGCGCCTTTCTGACCATTCACCGACGAGATATTGATCACACGCCCCCAGCCGCGCTCGACCATGCCATCGACCACCGGCTTGGTCATATTGAATACACTGGTGAGATTGGTGTTCACCACCGCGTCCCAATCGACCTTAGTCATTTTCTTAAATGTCGTGTCTTTGGTGATGCCGGCGTTGTTGATCAAAATATCGATATTGCCCACTTCGGCCTGGATTTTGGCGACCATTTTCTGGCACGAATCGAAATCGCCGACGTCCACTTCATAAGCCTTAAAATCGTAGCCATGCTTCGCCTTCTCCGCGAGCCACTCTGCCGCGCCGGTGCGATGTGGCGAGTGCGTCACCAATACCTTGTAACCCTGATCTGACAACTTCGTACAAATCGCTTCTCCCATACCGCCCATACCGCCTGTTACCAATGCAATTCTTTGTGCCATGATTTCCCCAAAAAAATTATCAACGTGATTGTCATTCCCGCGAAGGCGGGAATCCAGCGTCGTTCGCAAAGACACTGGGTCCCCGCCGTAGCCTGCCCTCGAATGCTTGAGTCGGCGGCGGGGACGACGAAAAAATTAGTCGCAACGCTCCATCACATATCGCCCCGGCGCCGCTTCAATCGATTTATATTTCGTATTGCCCAACTTAGCACGTGCCGGAACGCCACGCCCTGCTTGCTTCTTCAGCCAGGTCGCCCAATGGCTCCACCAACTGCCATCGACCGATTGCGCCGAGTCCAACCATGCCTCGTTACCTTTGCCGGTCTTGCCGCCGACCCAATAATTGCGTTTATTTTTCGATGCCGGATTCATCGAGCCGGCGATGTGGCCACTCGCGCCCAACACGAATTCGAGCTTCCCGCCTAAGTTTTGCGCACCGGTAAAACTACTAGTCCACGGCACGATGTGATCTTCTTTCGCAGCGAAAATATACGCCGGCATGTCGATCTTGCCGATGTCGATTTTCTCGCCGCACATCGTGAGTTTATTTTTCTCGATCAGCTTGTTTTCCCAATAGAAATTTCGCAAATAATAGGCATACATCGGGCCCGGCAAATTCGTTGCGTCGCTATTCCAAAACAGCAAATTGAACGCCTCCGGCGTTTTACCCTTAAGATAATTATTCACGACATATTGCCAGATCAAGTCATTGGCACGCAGGCTGGAAAACGCCATTGCTATTTCTTTGCCCGGGACCAGTCCGCCGTTTGCCAATTGCTGCTCGCGCTGCTTCACCATGTTCTCGTCGATGTACGCGCCGATGTCGCCGACATCGGAAAATTCCAGCAGCGAGGTCATCAAGGTCACACTCGCGACCGGCTCTTCGCCGCGCGCGGCAAGCACCGCTAATCCCGCCGTAACCAACGTGCCGCCAACGCAGAATCCCAGCAGATTAATCTGTTCGGTCTTGCCGATCTCACGCGTGACATTTATGGCTTTGATAATACCGAGCTCGAGATAATCATCCCAAGTCAGATGTTGTTGATCTTCTTTGACATTGCGCCACGACACCATGAATACGGTGTGGCCTTGATCCAGCGCAAAACGCACGAAGGAATTTTCCGGCTCTAAATCCATCAGATAAAATTTATTGATACACGGCGGCACCAGCAACAACGGCCGCTCACAAACTGTTTTGGTTGTCGGCGTGTATTGAAGTAACTGAATCAATTCGTTTTCGAATACCACCGAGCCGGCGGTCGTCGCGATATTTTTTCCGACCGCGAATTTCGATTCGTCGGTCATCGAAATGCGGCCCTTCTCGATGTCTTCCATCAAGTTTTTCAGGCCCTTCGCCAGGCTATCGCCCTGGCTATCCATCGCAAGTTTTAGCACTTCCGGATTGGTCGCAAGAAAATTCGACGGCGACATCGCGTCGACATATTGGCGCGCAAAGAACAACATTTTGCGTTTGGTTTGCGCATCGAGATCGGTTTTTTCCACCGCGCCGATCAGCCAATCGGAGGCCAATAAATACGATTGCTTGATGTAATCGAACAGCGGCATCTCGGACCATTCGGCTCCGCTAAACCGCCGGTCGCCTTTGACTTCCGCTTTCGGCTCGGTTCCCGTCGCGCCCCTGCTCAGAAAACTCTCCCACAGCTTCATCTGATTCGCCTGGTAAATCTGCTGTTGCTCGGCCCACTGCGTCGGCTGCTGCGACAACGCGCCCATAAATTTTTGATAGGTCGCGGCGAAATCGCCGTTCGGTTCGAGCGTCAAATTAAAACGCTTCTGCCAATCATTCACCAGCGATTGGTTGGCCTCGGAAAATTGCTTCAACATCGTTTCGATCGGAAACGGCGCGGCGTGCGACTTCATCATTCAGTTCCTCCAAATGGAATGCATCAGAGCAATCACTTTCTGTTCGACAGCGACCCATTATAACGCCGCGCTTCCGCTTTTTTGACCAGCGGTGAAGGATTTGCTTGTTGCTAGAATCCATATTGTTGCACTGCAACATTTATCTGTCAAGCATTTCGCGCCGTTGCGTATTCAAATTAGTTGTATTTTTGCAATGCTTGGAGAACCGCATGGATACTGCGTCGCAGGCTATGCCGTGCCAAGAGGCAAGTAACCTGCGGTGCCTGGCAAGGTGTGATGGAATTTCGTGGTTATGAATTCTGCAGGAGCCCGCCCTCATCCCCACCCTTCTCCCCGAGGGAGAAGGGAGTGTGTCCCCTCTCCCTCGGGGTGCAGGGTGAGGGGTCTGCCGCCGATTCAGCCAAACTCCGGTTAAAAATCATCTCCCCAAAATCACAATATCATCACTACGCTTAGCATTCACCGACACCTCTCGACACAAACTCAAGAAAGCATCGATCCCCGGCGTGCGATATTTTTGCTTGTGCAACAAAAAATGAAACTTGCGGCGCAGGTCGATTTCCTTCAATTTCAACTCAACTAAGCTGCCGCGGCGAAACGATTCCTTTAGCGCCAAGCGCGATACGCAGCCAATGCCCAAACCCGCTTGAACCGCATGCAGGATCGCTTCGGTGTGCTCCAGTTCGAGACGAATTTTGAGTTGATCGCGCCACGGGCTCAGCGCGCGATCAAGCGTTTGCCGCGTTCCAGACCCGAACTCGCGCACGATCCAAAATTCTTTCAAAGCATGCTCGATCTTCAAACCGCGCCGTTTCGCCAGCGCATGATCCGGTGCGCAAAATACCGCCAATTCATCGGCGACCCAATCGGTCATCGCCAAATCCTTGTCGTCGTATTCGCCCTCGATCAAGCCTAAGTCCAACTCGAAATCTTTCACCCGCTCGGCAATGCGCGTGGTGTTGTGGACCTCAAGCGCGACTTGGGCACCGGGATGGCGGCGCATAAATTCCCCAACCAGCAGCGTGCCGAGATAATTACCGATCGTCAACGTCGCGCCGACGCGCAGCGCGCCGAATACTTTACCGCCGGCGAGAATCGCCTCGACTTCGCTGGCGCGATCAAGCAATTCGCGCGCTTTCGGCAATAGCAATCGCCCGGTTTCATTCAGGCGCAGCCGTTTGCCGTTGCGGTCGAATAAACGGCAATCGAATTGATGTTCCAGTTCCGATAGCGATGTGCTCGCGGCCGATTGTGACATGGCGAGCTTATCCGCGGCCGCTGAAACGGTGCCAAATTGGCCGATTGCAGCGAACACTTCGAGTTGTCGTAACGAATAACGCATTCTTATATCGGTAAAATAGATAATAAGTATCTAAATTACCTGATTTTTCGAATTAATGCACTCACTTATAATTCGATCTGTCCTCTTACCGGCACGCAAAACAGATCATGACAACCGTAGGTATCGAGCGAGTGTTAGACGTCCATCACTGGAATGAATCCTTATTCAGCTTCAAAACCACCCGCGACCAGGGCCTGCGTTTTGAGAACGGCCACTTCGTCATGATCGGCCTCGAAGTCGAAGGCAAACCCCTGATGCGCGCCTACAGCATCGCCAGCCCGAACTACGACGAACACCTGGAATTCTTAAGCATCAAAGTCGACGACGGCCCCTTGACCTCGCGCCTGAAAAATCTCAAGGCCGGCGACGAAATTTTAGTTAGCCGCAAACCGGTCGGCACGCTGGTATTACACGACCTCAAGCCCGGCAAAAATCTTTATCTTTTCGCCACCGGCACCGGCCTCGCGCCGTTCATGAGTGTGATCCGCGATCCGCATACCTACGAACGATTCGAGAAAGTAATTCTGGTTCACGGCGTGCGCGCAGTGAGCGAACTCGCCTACGCCGAATACATCACCCAAGAATTGCCGAAGCATGAATATTTCGGCGAAGAAATTCGCGACAAATTGATTTACTACCCGACCGTCACCCGCGAACCGTACCAAAATCGAGGCCGCTTAACGGATCTCATCGGAAGCGGAAAATTATTCGAAGACATCGGCCTGCCCGCGCTCGATGCCATGCGCGATCGCGCGATGATTTGCGGTGGGCCGAGCATGTTGAAAGATACCGCGGCATTGCTTAATGCGCGCGGCTTTCATATTTCGCCGCACATTGGTGTGCCTGGTGACTATGTGATCGAACGGGCGTTTGTAGAAAAGTAAATTCTCGCTCCTCCCGTCATTGCGAGCTGCCTGTATTGGCGC
>JANOGO010000013.1:0-4110 GCA_031406045.1 Pseudomonadota bacterium | reverse complement strand
AACAATGTCAACTTCGTTGCTGAAGATACCGGGATTGATCCGGTTATAGGTCAAAAGACTGCAGCCAAGGGATCCCGTTGGCCAGTGGCGTGGGGAGAATCAGAAAAAAGCGAACGTTTCGATTTTAGCGGTTTTGTAACGTTACTTGGCGGCGAATATTTTTTCGCACCCTGCATCAGTTTCCTTAAGCATTTGTCCTGACACCTAAGGTCTATTTGGGTAAGGGTGCTTATCTTGATATCTAAAAGGTCAATAGGAGCTTAAGACTAAATCTTTTTTTAGGTCACCTTGGCCACGAAGTCCATCCAGTCTGCCTGCTGGCAAGGCATGTCCTGAAACCCAATATCCATGCGGCTTTCGAGTCGGTCATCAGTCACCTCCCTCGATCTGATTAGCGCTAAAACCCTGTAAATATAGATTTTCTTGTCGCGGCGATACGATATCGATATACTGAATTTCACCGTATTAAATTGCGAAATAACTCGATGTAAACGCGGTTGGATTTAAAACTAGGGAATCTAGTCGCGTTAGACTGAATGATTGAAACGAAGCGCGGTAACTACGCGCTTTTTTGTTTGTGGTAACGGAGATTGTTATGTTGAACATTACTTTGCCGGATGGCTCAAAACGCGAATTCGAGAAACCAGTGACGGTTGTGGAGGTTGCGGCGAGCATCGGTGCGGGCTTGGCAAAAGCGGCATTGGCCGGCCGAGTCGATGGCAAATTGGTTGACACATCGTATCGACTCGATACCGATGCGAATCTTGCGATTATTACTGATAAAGATGCCGACGGCTTGGATATCATTCGCCATTCGACCGCACATTTACTTGCCTATGCGGTGAAGGAATTATTTCCCGATGCGCAGGTGACGATCGGCCCGGTGATCGAGAATGGCTTTTACTACGACTTTTCTTACAAGCGGCCATTTACGCCGGAAGATTTGACCAAGATCGAGCAGAAAATGGCGGAGTTGGCAAAGAAAGATTTTCCGATTGAGCGCGAAGCGTGGGACCGCGATAAGGCGGTCGCATTTTTCAAAAGTATCGGCGAGCATTACAAGGCCGAAATTATCGCGTCGATTCCGGCGGATCAGGAAATTGGGCTGTATCGGGAAGGCGATTTCATCGACCTGTGTCGCGGACCGCACGTGCCCTCAACAGGCAAACTCAAAGTCTTCAAGCTGATGAAGCTCGCGGGCGCTTATTGGCGCGGAGATTCAAAGAACGAGATGTTGCAGCGAATCTACGGAACCGCATGGGCGAAGAAAGAAGATCAAGAGGCTTATCTGCACATGTTGGAAGAAGCCGAGAAACGCGACCATCGCAAGCTAGGCAAACAACTCGATTTGTTTCACATGCAAGACGACGCACCCGGTATGATTTTTTGGCATCCAAAAGGTTGGGCGCTGTGGCAGCAGGTTGAGCAATACATGCGGAAGATTTACCAGGACAACGGTTATCAAGAAGTGAAATGCCCACAGATTATCGATCGATCGCTTTGGGAAAAATCCGGTCACTGGGAAAATTTCAAAGAGAACATGTTCACGACCGCATCGGAAAATCGCGACTACGCGGTGAAGCCGATGAACTGCCCAGGTCATATTCAGGTATTTAATTCCGATTTGCGTAGCTATCGCGATTTGCCGTTGCGCTATGGGGAGTTTGGTTCATGCCATCGCAATGAGCCGTCCGGCGCGTTGCACGGCATCATGCGCGTGCGCGCATTCACGCAGGACGACGGCCATATTTTTTGTACCGAAGATCAGATTCAATCGGAGTGCGTCGCTTACACGGCGTTACTGCAAAAGGTTTATGCGGTATTCGGGTTCACCGATATCGTTTACAAGTTAGCTCTGCGCCCGGAAAAGCGCGTTGGCGCTGACGATTTATGGGACAAAGCCGAAGCCGCGCTGGCGACATCGCTGGACGCTAGTGGCGTGCCTTACGACACGCTGCCGGGTGAGGGCGCGTTCTACGGGCCGAAGATTGAATATCACCTAAAAGACAGCATTGGTCGTTCCTGGCAATGCGGCACGATGCAAGTAGATTTCTCCATGCCGGAGCGCTTGGGGGCAGAATACGTGGCCGAAGACAATACCCGCAAAGTGCCGGTAATGTTGCATCGAGCCATGATCGGCTCGATGGAGCGCTTCATCGGCATTTTGATTGAGAATTACGCCGGTGCGTTGCCTTTGTGGCTCTCGTCAGAGCAAATCGTAGTGATGAACGTCTCCGAGCATCAAGCAGGCTATGTTAACGACGTCAATGTTGCGCTGAAATCCGCCGGATTTCGCACCAAGGCGGATTTGCGGAATGAGAAAATTTCCTATAAAATTCGGGAACATAGTATGCAAAAGTTACCCTATCAAGTAATTTTGGGTGATAAAGAATTGGTAGCGAGGACGATTGCGGTACGCAATCGCAAAGGTGAAGACACCAGCGCGATCCACGAAGCAGGCCACGGCCCGTCCGAGGCGGCGCGCGAAGAGCGCCGCGACATACGTGTGTGCGCCGGCGTAGTTCTTCGCGCCGAATCCGCCCCCCATCGCCTCGCAGATCACCCGGACGTCGGTGAGCGGCACGCCGAGTGCCTTCGCGACATTCTCGCGCACGCGGTAGACGCCCTGGGTACTCTCCCAGATCGTGACCTGCCCGCCGTCCCACTCGGCGACGGCCGCGTGCGGTTCGAGCGCGGTATGGAGCGCCGATGGCGTCCGCACCTCGCGGGTGACCGCGACATCGGAGGCCGCGAGACCCGCGCGGACATCGCCGCGCTCGTGCAGGCGCGGTTCCTTGAACAGGAGGTTGTTCGTCAGGCCCGGGCGCACCGGTGCCGCACCGGGGGCCGTTGAGCGCTCGAGCGTGACCGCGTGCGGCAGTCGCTCGACCGTGAGGCGGACGAGCTTCGCCGCGCGTTCGGCGATCGCCGAGGTGGTCGCGCAGACGGCGGCGACGGGCTGTCCGATGTAGGTGATCTCGGGCGAGAAGAGTCGGGTCCGTGCAGGCACGTCGGCGTGCACGAGCACGTCGAGCACACCGGGGACCGCGCGGGCCGCGGTCGCGTCCACGGCGGTGAGGCGTCCGCGCGCGGTGGAGGCTCGTACGATCGCGGCGTAGGCCTGGTTCGCGCGTCGCACGTCGGTGGTGTATGGGCCGCGTCCGGAGGTCTTCGACGGGCCATCAACGCGGACGGCCCGTGCGCCGACATGCGTCAACTGGGCATCGGTGCCCCACGGCGCCGGCTCGAACGCGGGCAGCTCGACGACGCGCTCCTCGATGCGCCCCTCGACCTCGACCTTCGTCGTGACGAATCGGCGCGGTGTCTCAGCCATCGACGGGCGCCGTTCGAAGTGTTGTGGCGGCGCGACGGACGGCACGGAGGATCTTCGGGTAGGTGCCGCAGCGGCAGAGGTTCCCGCTCAGCGCCGCGACCACGTCGGAATCGCTCGGATCGGGATTCCGCGCGAGGAGCGCTGCGGCGGCCATCAACTGGCCGGGCGTGCAGAAGCCACACTGCGCGGCATCCTCGGCCACGAAGGCGGCCTGGAGCGCATGCGGCGCGGCGCTCGTCCCGAGTCCTTCGATCGTGCGCACGGACTGCCCAACGCACCCATGCACGAGGGTCAGGCAGCTGTAGACGGGCTCGCCATCGAGCAGGACGGTGCAGGCCCCGCATTCGCCGCGGTCGCAGACGCGCTTGGTTCCGGTGAGATCGAGTGTGTCGCGCAGGAGATCGAGGAGGGTGGCTTCTCCCGCCGGATCGGCTTCGACGCGCCTGCCGTTGATCTCGAGGTACACGCGAGGGATTTATCCGGCGGCGCGCGCACTGTCCAGCCAGCGTGACCGCTCGGCCTGTCCGTCAGTCCTTCGGCTGCCTATCTTGCGCTCGCCCGCGCGCCGGGCCGTTTCCGCCCCGAGGACCAGATGCCGTACATAATCACCGAAGCCTGCATCAACACCAAGGACCGGTCCTGCGTGGACGTGTGCCCGGTGGACTGCATATACGAAGGGCCCGATCAGCTCTATATCCAGCCCGACGAGTGCATCGACTGCGGCGCCTGCGAACCGGAGTGCCCGGTGACGGCGATCTTCCCGGAAGAGGACGTGC
>JANOGO010000418.1:0-18784 GCA_031406045.1 Pseudomonadota bacterium | reverse complement strand
CGAAGCGGGGGAGGGCTAGGGTGGGGGCAGCAACAGCATATTGAGGAGATCGATTGATGAGCAAATCAGACCACATTACCTTCGACCGCCGACGTTTTTTGTCGGGAACCAGCGCGTTAGGCGCGGCATCTGTTCTTGGCTGGCCGGAGATATCACGGGCCGAGCCGCCGCCGGAAACAACGCGCTTCCGCATCGCCCATGGCCCGTTCATTTGTTACGCTCCGCAGTTTCTCGCGGAAGAGTTCCTGCGTCTCGAAGGCTTTACGGACATTGAATATGTTCCCGTCGAGGCCAAATACTCGTACACCAGCATAGTCGGCGAAGGCAAAGTGGACTTGGCAATTTTTGGACCCTCGAGCGCGGTCGCCGCTATCGACGCGGGATGGCCGTTAGTAATGCTTACCGGCGTCCATGTTGGCTGCTGGGAGTTGTTTGCCAACGACCGGGTGAACTCCGTTAGGGACCTCAAAGGCAAATCGATTGCGGTAACCGGTATCGGAAGTGTCGATCATCTTTGGATCGCAAGCATTCTAGGCTACGTCGGTGTAGATCCGCGAAAGGATGTGCACTGGATTCCAACCAACAAACTTAAGGAATCGATGCGCCTTTACCTCGAAGAAAAAGTAGACGCATTTCTCGCATTTCCGCCGCAGCCACAAGAATTACATCGGAAAAATATCGGCCACGTGATCATCAACACGATTTTGGATCGACCCTGGTCGCAGTATTTTTGCTGCATGGCGGGGATGCCGCGTGAATTCGTTGCAAAGAATCCGGTAGCGACGAAGCGCGCGATACGTGCGCTGCTTAAGGCTGCGGATGTTTGCGCCAACGAACCCGAGCGCGCCGCACGTTTTCTTGAGGCCAAGGGCTACGAGCCACGCTACGATATTGGCTTGGAGGTAATCAAGAGCCTGCCATACAACAATTGGCGGGAATGGAATCCGGAAGACACACTACGATTTTTTGCGTTGCGTCTGCATGAAGTCGGCATGATCAAAACTCACCCAAATAAAATAGTCGCGCAGGGTAGTGATTGGCGGTTTTTGAATGAATTGAAGAGGGAGTTGAAAGCTTGAGCGACCACGCAACGCCGCGCGCGAACGCTTCGAAACGAACCCACCGATTGCGAACGGCATTTGTGGCGTTTCTTACGCCTGCAGCAACTTGGTGGTTTTCGATTTCGGCGGCAGGTGGCAGTGGGCCGATACATTGCCGATTTCGCGTGTATTGAGGCGAAGCTGATTGTTGAATTGGATGGCGGTCAGCATCAGGATAACGACTACGATGTTCAGCGAGATGCCGAACTTAAGGCGCTGGGATTTACCGTGCTTCGGTTTTGGAACAATCAGGTGTTGCAGGAGACTGAGGCTGTGTTAGAGGAAATACTTCGCGTTTTGGAAACGACCACCGGCGAACATCCGAGGAAAAAATGATGATTTTGGGACTGACATCGTTTGCCCCCATGGCCCTAGGCCACTCGGCCCCAACCCGCCCCCGCGCTTCGCGCCAGGGAGGGAGTATTCCTTTATACCTCGCCCGGCCCACGCATCAAAGATTCGATCGGCACGCCTTCGTAAATATCACGCATGCCGATTGCGAGCTTGACCGAGGCAAGATCAACCGTTTCAGCGCCGGAATATTCGATCTTTTCCCAGCCGATGTCGCCGCGTCGCCGGTGAATTTCAACGCACGCTTGATCTTGGCTAATCAACACGTATTCGGCAAGCGACGTAAGCGTACGGTAGGCGAGCAACTTTTCTCTGCGATCAATCGCTTCGGTGCCTGGCGAGAGGATTTCTATGATCAATACCGCATCGTTAACTTCGCCCGAGGCGAGATCCATTGCCTGGGCATCGTGCCCGCAACTGACCAGAAGGTCTGGATAATAGTACGCATTGGCTTTCGCTACTCGCAGGCGAACATCATTGATGAACGCTCGACAAGGCGTATTGCGCAAATGCGAATGGAGGGTAGCGAACAAATTCCCCGCAATAACGTTATGCCGAAGCGACCCGCCCGTCATCGCAAAGACTTCGCCGCTGACGTATTCGTTCCGCGCCGGGCTTCGCGCCTCGAGATGCAGATACTCTTCCGTAGAGATGGGGCCGTATTCCTGAATAAGCATCGCAGGACTCCTTACTTTAACAACACCCATTATGCCACTGGCGGCGCGTTCCCTGCGAGAAAACGGGCTACAGTGTGGCGTCAAGTATGAACTACGGACGGATAATAATGGTCATTTCGTTGCTTTACTTCAACGCGACAATGGCCGTTTCGGCGAACGATTCGCAGCTTCTGCGAATTGGCCCAGCACCCAGTTTTTCCCTGACGACACAAGACAAATCCCCATTGAAATTAGCGGACTTGCGCGGCAATATCGTCGCAGTGACTTTTATCTTCACGACCTGCCAGGACACATGCCCAGTGCTGACAGCAAAGCTTGTCGGTGTGCAGAAAAAACTATCGGCCGAGATCAGCCCTCATGTTGCATTTGTCGCGATCAGTCTTACGCCGAAGCATGATACGCCGGAAGTGCTTAAGGCATACGCCAATGCGCACGGCGCCGACTTGAAACGTTGGTCGTTTTTGACCGGTGATGAAAAGCAAATTCACGTTCTGGCTAAACAGTTCGGCGTGTTCGTCAAGAAAAAGAAATCCGACGATGATGTGGATCACGGATTTCTTACATCGATCATCGATCGCGCCGGCATAATTCGCGTGCAGTATATGGGCGTGCGCTTCGAGCCGAATGAAATGCTGGCAGATTTACAGTCGTTGGCTAAGGAGAATGCTTTGCCGTGATGCAATGGCTGCCGCGCTGGGTGGCCCGGGTGCGCGCCACCATTCACACCAAGTTGCTGGCGGCTTTCCTGCTGGTTGCGTTGTTGTTGCTCAGCGCCGCGGCGGTCGGCCTAAGCGCGCTGATGGAAATGAATCGGCGTGCGCAGGAAACGGCGCAATTGCAGCGCAAGATCGCTGCTTATCGCCAGCTTAGTCACGATTCGATTACGCAACTTTATGGCGTCGCGACAGCGTTGTTGCAGCCCGAAGAGCAGCGCCTAGATGCGACGTTGCGGCAGCTTAAGCAGTTCGGCTACGATCTCGATCGCTTACAATTCTTGGCGCAGGATGAGATTAAAGTCATGGAGCGCGTGCACGCCGATTTTGAAGAGTTCATCAAGGTCGTTACCCGCGCCATCGAACTCATTCGCGGCGGTAAGACCACCGACGGGCAACATTTGCAACTCAGTGTTGCCTCGCCGCTCGCGGATCGATTGGAGCGCCTCACCAATGAATTGGTAAACAAAGCCGAAGCGGACCTCGTGGGCGGTATTGAAATCGCCAATACGGCTTACGAGCGATCGCGCCGCACGGTTGTTCTGTGCGCATTGCTTAGCGTCGCTTTAGCGTTGGCGCTGGGCTATGTGATTTCCTGGTCATTGATCGGACCCGTTAAACAAATGGAACTGCGCATGCAGCAAATCGCCGCCGGCGATTTTTCGCATAAAGTCGATGTGCCGAATCGGGACGAACTCGGCGCACTCGCCGGCGACTTGAACCGCATGAGCGAGGAGCTTGGGCGGCTCTATGCGCAGGTCGAAGCGGAGCGCGAAAATGCCGAACGTGCCAGTCTGGATAAATCGCGTTTTCTTGCTGCCGCCAGCCACGATCTGCGCCAGCCGATGCACGCATTAAATTTGTGGGTGAGTAATTTGCGCGTGGCACTCGAACGCAACGATCGCAACGCAGCCCATGGCGCGGCGGCAACCATCGAAGATGCGTGCCAGTCGATGAGCGCGTCGTTCAACGCGATTCTTGATCTGAGCAAATTCGATGCGCGCGGGATCAAAGCGGAACTCGGCAACATCAATTTGGATCAGATGCTGCGGCAAATCAACGTGGAGTTCGAACCCATTGCGCGGCAAAAAGGTTTAGCGTTTCGCTTGCGTTTAAGTCCGCTCGGGCCGCTACATGCTCGCAGCGATGCCGTGTTGCTGGGGCGCTCGATTCGCAACTTGGTCGGCAACGCAATTAAATATACCCAGCGCGGTGGCGTTGTTTTCGGCGCGATTGCGCGTGGGAACGAAGTCGAAATCGCCGTCTATGATTCGGGTATCGGCATCGCCGCCGAACATCAGCAAGATATTTTTTCCGAATTTTTCCAAGTGGCGAATCGCGAGCGTGATCAACAGCAGGGATTGGGCTTGGGCCTGGCGATCGTGCGGCGCAGCGTTGCGATGCTGGACGGCCACCGCCTTGATTTCTTTTCGCGGGTGGGGCGCGGATCGCGTTTTTCCATCGCGTTGCCGCGCGTGGCCGTCACTTCAGAGCAAATAGCTCCACTCGCCGCGTCAGCGCGTTCGGGGCGCATACCGGGTTCCTATGTCGTCGTCGTCGACGATGAGTCGCGGGTGTTGCAAGGCTTGGTGGAACTACTACGCAATTGGGGATGTTTGGTCGAAGGCGGCCGCTCCGGCGCCGAGTTGATGCGTGCCGTCAATCAAAACGAGCGCTTACCGGATTTATTGATCGCCGATTTGCGCTTGGCAAACGGCGAGACGGGATTGGACGTCGCGCGTCTGCTGCATCGAAATACATCGGCACAAACGCCGGTGCTGATTTTGACCGGCGATCCGATCGCAGACGTCGCGCTTGATGATCCGAGCGTGCCGGTTAAGCTTATTCATAAACCGATTGTGACGGCGACGTTGCGCGAAGTGCTGGAGGATTTGCTGCCGGCTCGGCAGTATGTTTCTTGAGGGGTTGCCGCCCCCACCCTAGCCCGCCCCCGCTTCGCAAGGGTGGGGATAGTATTTTTGATACTCTAACTCGTGCGACGCCAATAATTCCCTCCCTTGCGAAGCAGGGGAGGGTCAGGGTGGGGGCGAGCTTGTGCCTAATACCAATCCCCGCTTCGCAACATCCAACACAAGCTGAGTCCGATTAGTCACCCGAAATACCGCGAGCAACTCGCTGACATGATCGCGCGCGGTGGTCTCGGCGATATCCAAGCGCCGTGCGATGCTCTTATTCGGCAAACCTTGAACGAGTAATCGCAGCACGTCCAATTGGCGTTGCGTCAGGCCGAGGTCCCGCGCTTGCATCGGTGGTGGTTGCTCGGCAACGGGATATTGACCAGGCGATTTGCCGGTCATAGAAATGGGTACCGTGACCGAGCCCGAAACCGCCATTTTCAGCGCATGCCACAAGAGTTTAGGATCTTCGGACGACTTCGGAATAAAGCCCATTGCGCCACGTTTAATCGCATCGAGCACGATTTCGCGTTCTTCCTGGCCGGACAAAACCACAATCGGTAAATCCGGATGCGCATGCTTAAGATCGGACAACGCCTCCAAACCGGGCTTATCCGGCAGGCCGAGATCAAGCAACACCAAGTCATAAGTTTCAGTCGCGGCTTTGTCCAGGCATTCGCGCGCGCTGCGCGCGTGGGCAACGGTGATGGAATCATCCAGGGATTTCAGCAACAACGCCGTCCCTTCGCGAAATATTCCATGGTCATCGACAAGCAATATGTTCATGGCCGCCTCCCCACATCGATACTGATCGAATGATGCGAGGCCGCCACGCGGCTGTCAACTCTTGGCTATGTGAGCAAGCCTTGCGTCAGGAGAATTTGTTTGATCTCGGCGAGGCGCGAGTTGCCATCGCGTAGCTCCAATAGGCGCTGCTTCCCCGCCAATGCAAATGGCAAGACTTCCGCGAGCCGGTTGCCGACCCAGGTGCCGTCATCGAATTGCAACGGCGCTGGGAAATGTTGCTCGCCAACGCCTGCGACGATTTGTTTGAGCACCTCGGCGCAGGCGGCGAATTCGGGCGCGATGGATTGCGGTTCGTCATTTGTGATCGATTCCACTTCGCCGATTAATAGCCCATCGGCTTGGCTGCGATGATTCAAGACACGAAAGCGTTCGCCGCCCTGCGCGACGATTTGTAAAATGCCGAGCTGCGGCATATCCCAATGAATGATTTTCGCTAAGCAGCCGACGTCGAATGGTGTCGCCGGCGCGCCGACGTCCATTCCTTGTTGGATGCCGCACACGCCGAACGGCACCTCGTCGCGCAAGCAGGTTTTGCCCATTTCTAAATAGCGTTGTTCGAACAATTTCAGCGGCAATAATCCGCCGGGAAACAGAATTGTAGCGAGTGGAAAAAGTGGAATAGTCAGTTTAGTCATGAAAATTTATTGCCTGTAGAAGCGCTCTGGTTGTGCCTCTTCAGGCATATGCCTCAGAGAGCCGCACTGGGAGCGGGCCCTGGCAGAGGCACGGTTTCGGACGAGTTTAATATTCGTGCGGCGATAATGCCGTTTACCAATCCGAACACCACCGCAGCGATCGCAAGAATCGGCACTAAAAATAAAACGCCCTTATGCGGTATCAACCAGAGATACACAATCAACAACTGTCCCGCGATATGTGCGACCGAAGACAGCAAGCTGTGAGTCACCGGCCCGAATAGGTTGCGCTGCAAACGCGAAGTGAGCATCAACATCAGTAGGCTACAAGTCGCGCCGCTCAGGCTCAGAAAAAATGCCGGCGTCAGGAACGAGCCGAAAAATAAACTACCGGCAATGACGCGTAGCGCGGACACCCAAATCGCCGCCCGCACGCCATCTTGATACAACACCAGCAACACCACGATATTCGCAAGGCCGGGCTTGACGCCGGGAATCGGCGAAGGAAAAACTGCTTCCGCCATCGACAACGCGATCGCCAGCGCTGCCATCCAAGCGACGCGATGGTCTTCCGCGCTCGCGCGATCAATAGTTGAGGGAGTCGACACGATTATTTATAGATGCAATTTCAATACTGATCTGGTTCGGCAAACACAATGCGATTTCGCCGGCGTGTTGCAGCCAACCTTGGCGCACGCAATATTGTTTTGGGCTCGGGTCGCGCGCGATGCGGGCGCGTTGATTTTGCACTTCAACGACCGTGGTGCCGAGCGGCCCATCGATCGCGAGAGTGCGATTACGTTGCAGACTTAATTCCGACACGATGCTGCCTTTGCTGCGCACGATCAAGGTGCCGCCCGCGCCTTGCTGCCACAGGGTAACGCACAGCCACGCCACGCTGAGCGCAACGACGCCAAGCGTCAAAAAATCGCCCGGCTTAAAGAGCTTGCTCGCCATCACGATAAAGCCCACGATGGCGAACTTGCACCTGCTGCGTTTTACCGAAACGCGCCGCCAATTGTTCAGCGAAATAGACCGAGCGATGTTGGCCGCCGGTGCAGCCGATGGCGATCGTCAGCGAACGCCGGTTGTCTTGCACGAATTCCGGTAACCAGCGCGCGATGAATTGCTCGATGTCGTTCAACATGCTCTGCGCAGCCGGCACGGATTCGAGAAACGTCATGACCGGCTGATCTTTGCCGGTTAACGGACGCAATTTTGGGTCGTAATAAGGGTTGGGCAGTGGCCGCACATCGAAGACAAAATCGGCATCGCGCGGAATGCCGTTTTTAAATCCAAACGATTGAAAAAATAGCGACAGCTTGCCGGCATCGAGATTGATAAATTCGCGCACCCATGCGCGCAGCGCATTCGGGCCCAGATCGCTGGTGTCAATATGATGAGCGCGCTCGGCAACGCCGGAAAGAATACTGCGCTCCCAGCCGATGCATTCTTGCAACGTGCGTTTGTCATCGGCGAGCGGATGTGGGCGGCGCGCTTCGGAAAAGCGCTTGACGATAGTTTCGGTATTGGCTTCTAAAAACAATACCCGCGGATCGATGTTCTGCGCCTGCAGTTGATCGATGGTTTTCGGCAAATCGCCAATGCCGGAGCCGCTGCGCACGTCGAGGCTTAGCGCTACTTTGCCGGTACCCATTTTTTGCAGAAAAAGTATCACGTCGAGCACGAATAAAACCGGCAGATTATCGACGCAATAATAACCGGCGTCTTCCAATACTTTTAAGACGACGCTTTTACCCGACCCGGCGAGGCCCGTCACAATAATGGTTTGCAAAACTATTCTTCCTCGGCCCCGGATTGATTGCTCTGTTCGGCCATTTCGCGCTCGTGGCGCTCGACGAATTCGCGCGTCGAATCGATACCGCGTTGCTGCAAAATATAGTTACGCGTTGCCGCTTCCACCAGAACGGCCAAGTTACGGCCCACCGCAACCGGAACCACGACTTTGGGAAAATCGATGCCCATGATCGCCTGCGTTGTCGCATTCATCGGCAAGCGTTCCAACGAAGCTAAATCACCGCCGGCCGGCTTTTCTAAATGCACGATCAGCTTGAGATTTTTACGCGCGCGCACGACCGTCTCGCCAAAAATTGAGCGAATGTTCAGCACGCCCAGGCCGCGCACTTCGAGGAAATCTTTCAGCAACGGCGGGCAGCGGCCTTGTAGTGTTTCCGGCGCGATACGAAAAAATTCGACGACATCGTCGGCCACTAATCCATGGCCACGGCTGATCAGCTCCAACGCCAATTCGCTTTTACCAACCGCCGAATCGCCGGTGATTAACACGCCCACTTCCAGCACCGCCATGAAGACGCCGTGCATCGTAAGCTTTTCCGCTAGCGCCTGGCTGAGGTAATAGCGCAGTAAATTGATCAACTGCGGCGTCGGTTGCGGCGATGAAATCAGCGGCACCTGGTGCATGTTTGCAGCATCGATCAAAGGCGGCGGCGCGGGAATACCATTCCCGACGATCACCGCGCAAAGATTTCCACCGAAGAGCTTGCGAATTGCGGTGTTGAGATCCTGTGAATTCAGACCCTGCAAATAGCCGAACTCGGCATCGCCGATCACCTGAAAACGCTGCGGATGAACGAGATTTAAATGCGCAATAACGCCGACGGTCGGATGATCCAAACTGCCTACCGGGGCGCTGCGCTGGCCGCCCTGCGTGCCGGCAGTCCAATTCAGTTGGAGCTTGTCGCGATTATCGTTATAAAGCTGCAGTACGCTGACGCGGGGCATGGCCGGGCCACTCGGTTAAAATGCGGTGGGCCTCGTCGGCATCGCGACAGGTTGCGAGGGATTCGCGTACGGATTTGTCGCTAAAGATTTGTGCCAGCTCACTGAGGATTTGCAAATGCTGCTCGTTGGCGTGATCGGGCACGAGCACGACAAAGATTAAATTCACCGGTTGGCCATCGGGCGATTCAAACGGGATCGGATGTTGCGTTCGCACGAACGCCGCAGTTGCATCGCGCAATCCCTTCAATCGCCCATGGGGAATCGCAACACCATAACCTAGCCCGGTCGAACCAAATCGCTCACGGCTAAATAAACTATCGAACACCACGCTATGGGATATTTGCTGGGCGTTTTCGAACAGCAACCCAATCTGCTCAAACAAGCGCTTTTTGTTCGCGACATCAAGACCGAGCGTCACGTGGCTCGGACGCAATAATTTGGCGATCAGATTCATTCTGAGTTAGGTAACGATTCGCTTTTCCGAGAAGCTATTGAATTGGAAGCAGGCCAGCTTCCTCGAACCTGGCCTGCCAAGTCCTATAAATTAAGCCGTTAGATTTGGGTCGTCAGGTAAGTGTTTAAGTGCGCCATCGTGGCGCGGTTTAAACGTTTTTTCTTTGTGCTTAATAATCTGCCGATCTAGTTTATCGGCAAGCAAATCGATCGCGGCATAAAGATTCTCATGTTCCGCTTCGACAAATAATTCTTTACCGCGCACATGAACGTTCGCCTCGATTTTTTGTTGCAATTTTTCGACGGACAATACCACGTTGATCCCCATCAAGTCATCAAAATGTCGAGCAACGCGCTCTAATTTGGAATTAACGTATTCGCGAATAGCTGGAGTTATCTGAAGATGGTGCCCTGCTAAAGTCAGATTCATAACGGTCTCCTATTATGACGATTTTCAATCAATCCGAGAATTGATGTTCGAATCGTATTGCGACGTAGATGCCGGCTTATATTGATTTCCGCAAATTAGCCGACGAAATTTGCAGAGATTCGCGATACTTTGCGATGGTTCGGCGTGCAACAACAATACCTTGTTGGCTCAAAATATCGGATATACGGCTATCGGACAATGGTTTCTTCGTGTCTTCGGCGCCGACTAGTTGTCTGATCAGCGCGCGGATGGCCGTGCTGGATGCCGAGCCGCCGGTCTCGGTTGCAACATGGCTGCCGAAAAAATATTTCAATTCATAAATGCCGCGCGGCGTGAACATGAACTTTTGCGTGGTGACGCGCGACACAGTCGATTCATGCACGCCGATCGCGTCGGCAATTTCGCGCAAAATCAACGGCCGCATCGCCACTTCGCCGTGATCGAAGAAATGTTTTTGGCGATCGAGAATGGCTTGCGATACTTTCAAAATCGTCTCGAACCGCTGCTGAACATTTTTGATTAGCCAACGCGCTTCTTGCAACTGGCTCGCCATTTGCGCGCCGGATCCGTCGCGCGAACGGCTCAGGATATCCGCATACATTTTATTCACGCGCAGCTTAGGTATCGCGTCATTATTCAACACAGCAACCCATTTGCCGCGCTCTTTGCGCACCACCACATCGGGTATCACGTAGCGCGTGTCCGACGGGCTAAACGCTAAGCCCGGCTTGGGGTTTAGGCTAACAATTAAACGTTGCACGCCTTTAAGCGCTTCGTCGTCGATGTTCAAAAGCCGCTTTAGCCGGACAAAATCCCGCCCCGCCAGCAGACTTAAGTGATCCGTTACGATCCGAATCGCCGGTTCACGAAAATCGGCGGAACGCGGCATAGTGCGCAGCTGCAACAGCAGACATTCACTGAGCGATCGTGCGCCTATACCCACCGGATCAAGATGCTGCAAATGCTGCAACGCGATTTGCAGATCTTCCAGTTCCAGCTCCAACTCCGGCGGTAATGCCGAATGAAGCTCTTCCAACGGTTGCGTTAGATAACCATCTTCATCCAGATTTCCGATCAACATTTCGACGACGTGTTTGTCGCGATCGGATAATTGCGTTAGGTTGATTTGACTTAATAGATGTTGCTGAAGACTTTCGGCGACGGCCTGAAGATCGGCGCCACCGAAATCATCGTCGTCATCGCGCTTGGCGCCATTACCCGAACCTTCGGATCCCCAATCGCTGGAAGAATCCCAATCGGTCGTTTCGGCTTGGCTGGCTTCGCTAAAATCATTCTCGTCGCTAGCCGGCTCGCTTTCTTTCGCCGCAGTCTCCTGGCTGGGACCGGCAAGCGGTATCACAAGCGGCATTTCATGATTCACGTCAACGCGCTCCAGCAATGGATTATCGACCAGGAAATTTTCTATTTCTTGATTCAAATCCAGCGTGGACAATTGCAACAATCGAATCGACTGCTGCAGTTGCGGCGTGAGGGTTAGATGCTGTGAAAGCTTGAGTTGTAGACTATGCTTCATGCGGACTGCGCAGCGAGAACTAATTCTCGGTTGGCGCCATTTTTAGAGGCGAAAATGCTCTCCTAAATAAACTCGACGTACGCTTTCATTATAGATGATTTCGTTCGGTTTGCCGAAGGCTAAAACCGATCCTTCGTTGACAATATAAGCGTGATCGCAAATGCCGAGCGTCTCGCGAACATTGTGATCGGTAATCAGTACACCGATGCCGCGCTGCTTCAAAAATCGAATGATATGTTGAATGTCCAACACGGCGATCGGATCGACACCGGCGAAAGGTTCGTCCAACAAAATAAAGCGCGGGCTGCTCGCCAAGGCGCGCGCAATTTCAACGCGCCGACGCTCGCCGCCGGAAAGACTGATCGCCGCACTAGTGCGAATGTTTGCGATATGTAGTTCCTCAAGCAACGTTTCTAAACGTTGCTCCAAAGCCGGTTTGCTTAGGTCTTGCAGTTCGAGCACGGCACGAATATTTTCCGCGACGGTGAGCTTGCGAAAGATCGAGGCCTCTTGCGGCAAATACGATAAACCGAGTTGCGCGCGCCGATGGATCGGTAATCGAGTAATGTCTTTGCCATCGAGAAAAATCGAACCGCCATCCTGCGGAACCAGCCCGACCATCATATAAAAGCAGGTGGTTTTGCCGGCGCCGTTAGGGCCTAGTAATCCAACCACCTCGCCATTCTTTACCTTAAGAGAAACATCTTTGACGACGACGCGTGAACGGTAGCGTTTGGCGAGATTTCTTGCTTCCAAAAAAGTTGGCGCTGATTCCGGTTTCGCCTCATCGGCAAAACCGTGGGTCTCGGGTACTAAGGTTTTGGGATTAGCCGGGTCCATTGATCGCCAGCTTATTTCGGCGCTGCGGGCTGGGTTTTAGGTTTGGGTTGCATGACCACCGACACACGCCCCGGTGTAGCGGAATTGGTTGCACTGGCGCCGCCGCCGAGTGCTTGATAAAACTCGGTCGAACCCTCATACGACACATAGTTTCCGCGCAGCTCGTCTTTTTCGCGGCGCAGCCAGGCGTTGGTAAACAGTTCCACCTTATCGGTTTTGGAATCATAAACAATCTTTTCCGCGCTGCCGTCAACGAATTCTTCTACGCCTTCGCGCTTGGAGCGAAACGTCGCGGGTTTGCCGAAGGCGGTGGCTTTTTGGCTACCGTCTTTTTCCTGAATCACGGTAATCTTTGCCGCGGTAATTTTGGTCGTGCCCTGGGTGAGAATCACGTTGCCCTCGAACACGCTTTCTTTTTTATTATCATCTAACGAAACTTTATCGGCTTCTAAGTTGATCGGCTTTTCGCGATCGGCTTTTTCGGCGTTCACGACGCCGCTAAGTGTGCCGATAAAAATACCGGCAATCAGGCTCGAGGCCGAAAAAAATCTAAGGTTTAGGAACATGGTAACTGGCTTTCACGCGCGACAGGATTGCTACCCGTGTCTTGTTATTGATTTCCATCGCGCTGGCGGTCATCGTATTCGCGCCTTCTTGCAACGTGATGGGCTGATCGGTTTTACCGATACCGAGATCGGGAATGACATGGAAATAGGTTGTATCGCCGACCAGGCGCTCAAAGGTTTGAAACGGCTCGCGCACGAGTTTTACTTTGTCCAAAAAGAAAATTTCGTCTGCTTTGCCGGTCAACTTCGCCCTCGAAGACGTCACAACCAATGGCGCCTGGTTTTTTTCCCGCGCCGAAAATTGGACTTGTTCTACGTCGGTCGAATCATCGTCGGGGAAATGTGTCATTTTTTTCGCACTGATAGTATACCGCTCGTCACCGTCGATGCCCAACTGCCGGGCGGTGAAATTTTCGACAATCATATCCGGGTCGTGACGAGTTTTATCCGGCTCCCGTGGTTTCGTTTCCACGATACGCATCAACCAAAACGTCAAACCCGCCAAAACCAGCATTAAGCCAATCGGTAGCCAAATAGTCGTAACCGGTTTCAATTCAAATAACTTTCTTGCAAGGCCTGCAAGGTTCCTTGGTGGGACATAATCAACTCGCAACATTCGCGCACCGCGCCGTGGCCACCGCGTGCCTGGGTCACATACTGGACTTGCTGTTTGACGAACGCCGGCGCATCCGGCACGGTCACGGCAAGGCCCGCACTGCGCAGCACCGCCACATCGAGCAAATCGTCGCCCATATAGCAAGCATCGGCAGTGCTTAACTGCAGCGTACCGAGCAAACGCGTGAACGTCTCGAGTTTATTTACGCTGCCCTGATACAAATGCGTAATGCCGAGGTTTTCAGCGCGCCGCTCGACGCCGCGGCTGCTGCGGCTGGTGATGATGGCCAGTTCGACGCCGCTTTGTTTGAGCATTTTCAGTCCATGGCCGTCGAGTACGTTATAGGCTTTGATTTCTTCGCCGGCGTCGCTCAAAAACAGCGTGCCGTCGGTCATGACGCCATCGACATCAAACACGGCAATTTTGATGGCTTGAGCGCGAGTTGCAACGTTTTGCATCGTCTAATTTTACGCCTATTTCGCGGTGTTTCCCGAGTATCTCAGATCACTCCGGCACGCATCAAATCGTGAGTATGGAGCGCGCCGACCAAGCGATTGCCTTCGTCGACAATCAACACGCAGGTGATTTTTCGCTGTTGCATCGTCTGCGCCGCTTCGGCGGCGAGTTTGTCGGCGGCCATCGTGCGCGGATTGCGCGTCATCACATCAGCGATTTTCACACCGCGCAGGTCAGCATTTTTCTCCAGTGTGCGGCGTAAATCGCCGTCGGTAAAAATGCCGATCAATTTATTCGACGCATCGATCACGGCGGTCGCGCCGAGCCCTTTGCGCGTCATCTCCAACAACGCATCTTGCAGTGACGCGCTCTCAGTCACGCTGGGCAAGCGTTCGCCGCTGTGCATTAAATCCGCAATCCGAATCAGCAAACGCTTGCCGAGCGCGCCGCCGGGATGGGTTCGCGCGAAATCTTCTTCAGAAAAACCGCGCGCTTCGAGTAACGAAATCGCTAGTGCGTCGCCCAACGCGAGCGTCGCCGTCGTACTCGCGGTCGGCGCAAGATTCAGCGGGCAGGCTTCTTTTTCAACCGAGGTATCCAGGTGAACCGTTGCTTCGCCCGCCATGGTCGAGCTCGGCTTACCGGTCATCGCAACCAACGCGATACCACGGCGTTTCAAAAACGGAATGATGGCGAGAATCTCCGGACTTTCGCCGGAATTCGACAGCGCGAGGACCACATCATCATCGGTAATCATGCCTAAATCGCCGTGGCTCGCCTCGGCCGGATGCAGAAAAAATGCCGGCGTTCCGGTGCTCGCCAGCGTCGATGCGATTTTATTGGCGATGTGGCCGGATTTGCCCATGCCCGTAACGACCACGCGCGCGCGGCAATTCAGCAACAATTGATGCGCAGCGACGAAGGAGGCATCGAGCCGCGCCGCAAGCGCTGACACAGCAGCCGCCTCAATCGCGAGCACGTTGCGTGCGATATCGGTTACTGCGTTTGCATTAGATAGTTGAGTCATCGGCAATCTATTTTTTCGACAGTGGTGAGTATAAGTTTGTTCCGGCCATCGGTGTGCCTCGAATCGGCATCGCCATAAGGCGCATGGATACTGGCTCGTGGCGATGCCATGGCCACGAAGCGCATTGGTATTGCCCCGCAAGCCATGCCTCTTTGAACGCATTAATGATACAGTCTTGCTATGTCCAGCGCGCTATTTTCCGTCGTCATTTTGCTGCTCGCCGTGGTGGTCACGGTGATGGCGTTTCGGCGCTTTCGTCTGCCGCCGATGCTGGCTTATCTATTGGTCGGCATCACCATCGGGCCATTCGCGCTGGGTTGGATGCCGGATAACGAAACCACCCATGGCCTGGCCGAATTCGGTATCGTGTTTTTGATGTTTAGCATTGGCTTGGAATTCAGCTTGGCGCAGTTGAGCGCGATGCGCCGCACGGTGTTTGGCCTGGGCGGCGCGCAAGTCGTGTTAACCATCGTCATCGTCATGGCGATCGCCATGGCGCTCGGCGTCGATTGGCGCGGCGGGCTTACGCTGGGTGGCATCATCGCCATGTCGTCGACCGCGATCGTGGCGAAATTATTGATCGAGCGCGTCGAGTTGCAATCGCCCCATGGCCGAATGGTGATGGGCGTGTTGCTGTTTCAGGATTTGGCTGTGGTGCCGCTGCTGGTATTGCTACCGGCGCTGGCGCAAGGCCCGGAGCGCTTCTTCGCTACGTTTGGTATCGCGCTGCTGAAGGCGGCGCTGATCTTAAGTCTATTACTTTGGTACGGCCGGCGCTTGATGCGCAGCTTTTTTCATCTCGTCGCCAAGCAAAAATCCTCCGAGATTTTCGTATTGAATGTCTTGCTCGTCACGCTTGGCCTCGCGTGGGTGACGGAGTTGGCCGGATTATCGATGGCGCTCGGCGCGTTCGTCGCGGGAATTTTAATTTCAGAAACGGAATATCGCTACCAAGTCGAGGATTACATCAAACCGTTCCGTGACGTGCTGCTCGGATTATTTTTCGTCACCATCGGCATGCGTCTGGATCTGGGCGCGTTGATCGGCAATCTCGGCTGGGTGGTCTCGATTTTAGCGGCCATTTTGCTGATTAAGTTCGGCATCGTTTGGGGATTGGCACGGGCCTTTCACCACAGCACCGCGGTTTCCACCCGCGCCGCATTAATTTTGAGTAACGCCGGGGAATTCGGTTTTGTGTTACTGGCGAACGCCGGCGCGTTAGATTTGCTGGAACAGCGTACCCAACAAATCATTCTCGCAGCGATGTTAATTTCCATGCTGATTGCGCCGCTGATCGTCGCGCAGATGGATCGCATCGTGCTGTATTTTTGTACCAGCGAATGGGACGAGCGCGCGCTGCGGCTGCATGAGCTGGCGATTAAAAGCATGGGCCGCGATCACCACGTGATTATTTGCGGCTATGGCAGAAGTGGGCAAAATTTGGCACGCTTTTTTGCGCGCGAAGATATTTCGTTTATCGCGCTGGATGCCGACCCAGAGCGCGTGCGCCAAGCGGCGGCGGCCGGCGACTCCGTGGTATTCGGCGACGCCGGCCGGCGCGACGTGCTGTTAGCGGCCGGCGCCAATCGCGCGTCAGCCTTGGTCATCAGTTTCGCCGACGTGGCGCTGTCGTTACGCATTCTCGAGCACGCGCGCGAAGTCAATCCGGGGCTGCCGGTCATTGTTCGCACCAGCGACGACAGCGAATTAGAAAAACTCCAAGCCGCCGGCGCGACGGAAGTGGTGCCGGAGATTCTGGAAGGTTCGCTGATGCTGGCATCGCATACCATGTTGCTGCTTGGTATTCCGCTCGCGCGGGTGCTGGCGCGCATCCGCGAAGTGCGCCGCGATCGTTATCATTTAATGCGTGGATTTTTCCATGGCGTCAGCGATGTCGGAACGGAGGTCGAAGAGCCCGATCAACCGCGCTTGAAATCGGTGATGCTCAGTCCCGGCGCTGGGTCGATCGGGCGGTCATTGGAAACACTGAATTTTGCCCAGATTGACGTTGAAATCAACACCATTTACCGGCAAAAGATTCGCCTAAACGCACCGAAGGCGGAAACCATTCTTGCTGAGGGAGATGTGGTGGTCCTACTTGGGCGGCCTGATGGACTGGCGATCGCGGAGCATCGCCTAATCCGCGCGGCGGATTAGGCGATCGTGTAGGAATTATTTAGAACAAATTGACGGCTTCGCAGCTCGGCACCGGCGTTTGCGATTGCCAAGCCGGGGCTGCCGTCAAACATCCAACGGCACCAGCGCCGGTAATTACGCGAAACTTGCCGGTATTCGGGTTGCCATCATCCAACTTCTGATCCACTTCCGCCATGATGTTGGACGGAACTTGTGCCCCGGATTTCAGGTGGTTGATCAATGGAGCTACCGGCGGGGCACCACCGCCGACGGGGGCCATCGCGTAATTGTTGTTGTATTCCAATACCATGAAACCGTTGTAAGCGTTGACCAGGCTATTGGCGGCGCTAGGCGCGGCGCCGGCCGTCGGATTCGGCGCGCAAACCGGGCAGGAAATAAAGCCGGCATTGGTTAAGTGATGCCAGGCATACAAAATTTCATCGCCAGTAATTTGCGAGTTTCCTTGGGTACATGCACCGCCACCGCCGCAGGGTGCGGATGTGACATTCGGTATATTGGTGTTTCCCGCCGCATAATCGCCGGGCAGCGCGCGATAACGATCCTGAAACGCAAAGTAGGCCGCAGCGACTGCGTTTTGCTGATCGGCGAGGTTGCGCACGCGAGCGTTTTGCACAAGCTCCTGGCCCTTCAAAATGCCGCCAAGCAAGAGGCCGATAATGACTAATACAATGGCGATTTCGACGAGTGTAAATCCGGACTGGTTGCGTTTCATGGGGCCCTCTGCTGCATACATGCGTGTAGGTTAAGAATTCTCAAAATAGAGCAAAGTTCGTGCCACTAGGTTTGGTAGGGTAAACACCTACTTTATTGAGTCTTTTGGGTCGGAATCGATAAGTTTCCACGGCGCCTTTACGTCGACCTGTTGACGCGCCGACAAGGCTGTCGGAATAACAACAAATGTTCACAATTGTTCCGCTTGCATTTTTAAGCAGAATAACATTGCAATACCTCGCAATTGCCGCTTCCCCAAGCGCGCTGCTTCGCCCTGGCCTTTGTTGCGATAATAACCCGTGGCATAAGCGGCGGCGCTGGATAGATTTTGACCTAGGTAATTTTCATTTCGCACTCTTTCGTTCCAGTTCCTTGAGTTTCTCATTCAAAAAATGCCATTCCTTGGCATCGCTGATTTGGCCGCTTCGCAATAGCCCGCCCAGCAACACCTTGGCACTGTCCAATTCATTCATATCTTCGCGAATAAAAATATCCATCTGCTGCGCCCAATGCGGCACATCCTTGCCGGTTGCGCGATCGCGCAAATCTTCGGCGTAGCGTGCGGCCAGCGGTAAATCTTTCAATTGATGTTTAGCAAGCAGCACCGCGTGGGCAAGCCAACGCCAGCGCGTATTGGGATCGCGCAGAAATTCGCGATGGACAAAGTCCAACATTTGGCGCTGCTTGGCCGCCACCGGAATTTCTCCATACAATCGGCTGGCGCTTAACAACGGGTACTGGCCAGCCGGGTCGAGCGCTAGTATTTTCGTCAACCAATCTTCGACGCGAACGTAGTCCAAATCGTGAAAAGGAATGCTGACGCCGGGCTGATTGTCGAACGCCTGTAAGTAAAGCATCAGCATTTTGGACAGCGCGATCGGTTCATCCAGACTCATCGCGCGCAGCATCGCCACGCTCGGCAACGCAGGCAAATCCGTCGCCAACGCCTTGGCCGGCGGCGTTAAGTGGTGAACCCAAACTTGCAAGGCAAGGATTACCACTAAGCTCACCGTGACGCGCCAAGATGCAGCG